>CAYRBW010000051.1:0-12692 GCA_964422575.1 uncultured Limnohabitans sp. | reverse complement strand
TGACCCTGAAAGCCAGAATTCATGCGGGTTGCAGGGGTTTTTCAGGGGCGACTAATTAAATAGAAATATCATTTTAATGTTGTGGCTTTTAAGTTGATCATGCCTTCTAAAAAACCTTTTAACCAAATCATATCCATGGGTTTTCGTAAAATGAGGACATCTTTACTCCGGCCGCCATTGTCTTCAATGGCTTTAGTTGACAATCCAGTTGCTGCAATAATTAACAAGGATGAAAATAACTTATGCTCACGGATTGTTTTAATAAATTTAAATCCGTCCATGTCTGCCATGTGAAGATCTGTTAATAACAACATAGGCTGTAAATCGGGTAAATCAATTAAAGCCTCCATTGCGGTTGAATAAATGAAAATCTCCAAAGGCAGGGCCCAAGATTCAAAGTAGGCTTGGTACATTGATTGAGTGTTGACATCATCTTCGACCAATACAATGTGCAACTTTCCGGTACTTGGCGTCAAGGTGGGCGGTGCATAGTCGTGTGCCTTTTGGTAGTCATGGATGGATTGCAATGAAATGCGCCTGTGTCCACCAGGTGTTTTCCAGGCTAACAATGCGTTGTTATCCACTAAGCCGTGAACCGAACCCACAGACAAACCAAGGAGCTTGCTCGCATAAGTAGTGCTGCAATACTCTTCATTTGTCGTTTTTTCATTTTTTTTCATCTTTGACTACCAATTATTACTTGTGATGATTTTGTCTTCAAAGTACAGATATGACAACCCCTTGTGATCAATTAGGGGGCATTTGTTCCTGTAATTTGTGTTCGGCTGAGGTGATGTCGTCACAAGATTTCAGAAGTCGAAGATAATTTGAGCTTCGCAACAACGCAGTTCAAAGCGATGAGCAAATCAGCATTGAGGAGGCACGACATCAGTGACCACACATGGGCGTTATTGACCGCGCATCTGCCAGGGCAAACAGGTGTTTGGGGTGGTATCGCCAAAGACAACCGCCTGTTCATCAATGCGGTGTTTTGGATATTGCGAACGGGAGCGCCTTGGCGGGATTTGCCAGCTGAGTACGGAGATTGGAAGAACACGCATCGGCGCTTCATTCGCTGGCGCGACAAGCGGATTTGGGAGAAGTTGCTGGAGCAACTGGTGACGGATGTGGATTACGAATGGCTGCTGATCAATGTCAGCCACGTCAAGGTGCATCCACATGCAGCAGACGCAAGGGACGGTAATCAAGATATGGAGCGTACAAAAGGGGGCTCAATACAAAGCTGCACTTGGCCGTGGATGCGCCTGGTATGCCGATCTGAGTACTTGTCATGGCAGCTACCGTTGCAGATCGCACGCACGTAAGCTAGCAAGCGGATTGAGAGGATAACGACAGAGAACTTTATTGGCAGACAAGGGCTACGCCAGTGACGCTATCGTTGAGCAGGCGATAAAGCAGGGAATGAAGGCGCAGCCCCAAGGGATTGCAACGCGCTACGCAAAATGCACTTCGTCGTTCCTTGTCGCTGTGCATATTGGTTGCATTGCCTTGAGGGTTATATCTCGTGACGACATTACCAAGTGCTGAGCTCAACATTCGCGATGAATTCGGTGCAAAACTCACCGGGTACCAGATGCCATGTGTTGTCATGGCTCCTGCAGTCATTGAACCGTTTGCGCAAGTCAACCGGTAGAGACATTCGTCAACGTTGAGTCGTAACGGTGGTCTTTGATCGCACCACACGGGCCAGTGTGTAAGACTGGCAGTTTGCATCTTTTTCACAGGGGTGATCATTGGATATACGCCTGCATGTCTACATGAACACACCATTGGATCAATGGTGATCCTTGATCCAATGGGTCACCATGGTGTGGAGTGGTTGGTGCTGGTTGGATGCCACATCAATCTGGATCATGTGAATGAGGGGATGAAGCATGTTTGCAACGCACATTGTGACGACAACGCCATGGCCTGAAGTCTTAGTAAGGTCTGAGGACGCCGATGCTTTGTTGCTTGGCACATTTCCAAGAAAACCATGCCCATTCTCTCCCGAGCTGGGTGGCCCGACTTGATTTCAAGGCATTTCTGTACCGGGTCCTGAGCGTTTTCTCCCGCATCGTTCTGTGTATTTCTCAGAAAAAATCCCACCGAATCAGTTTTTTAATGTTGCGCTGCGGCGCGAGAAAGGATTGATATGTCTTACTCCATGACTGAAAGTGCGCGGTACAACCGGATTTTGGCCGGCATCCCATTGAGCCACTATGCGCGCATCTGCGAGCATCTCAAGTTGGTCAATTTGGCCGCAGGGCAGGTGATTGGTGAAGCTGGTGAATCGTTGGAATTTGTTTATTTTCCGACGACCTGCACCACTTCTCTGGTCTCACACACGGCCAATGGAGACAGTTCTGAATTGGCCATGACGGGCCGCGATGGCATGGTGGGTGTTTCATGGGTTCTGGGGAGCGGCTCCATGAACCATCGAGCCGTGGTGCAGTGTGCGGGGCAAGCCTTCAGAATGCCGGCGGCAATCTTTGTTTGTGAACTCACTCGCTGCCGCGAGTTGCACCAATTGACACTTTCTTATGTTCAGTCACTGATCATTCAAATGGCGCAGAGCATTGTTTGCATAGGCCATCACAGTGTCAGTGAGCGTCTTTGTTACTGGCTCTTGTTCAATCAGGAAGCGGTGGGTAGCAATGCCTTGAAAGTCACGCATGAAACGATCGCCAACATGCTGGGTGTGCGGCGTGAATCGATCACCCAGGCTTTAGGCAAGTTGCAGTCAGCAGGTTTGGTGTCCAGTGGTCGTGGTCAGATCCAGATCCTGGATCGAGACGGATTGAGTGACTCGGTTTGCGAGTGCTATTCACTGGTGTCTGCTGAGAATCGGCGTTTGTATGGACGTTTGTCACAGGCACCTCAAGCCGTGGCGGATTGGGCCGTGAATGAGGAACTTGAACTCGTGCAGGACGGTGGCTTGTTGCACAAATACCAGGATGCGTATGATTTTGCGCCGGTTGGCTTTGTCAGTCTGGATCCGCAAGGCCATGTGCTACAGACCAATTTGGCCGGTGCCATCATGTTGGATATACAGCGTTCGCAGCGTCAGTTGAGTCCTTTGGTGGATTTCATGAAGCCATCGGATCAGTCCTTGTTTCTGGCCTTTCATCAGGAGGTCCTGAGTGGCAAGTGTCGACGTTATTGCGAGGTGACTCTGCGTGCCAGGGCGCACCGTGCTGAGATGGCCGTGAGAGTGGAGGCCACGCTGGACGATAGGGGTGAAGAGTGCAGGTTGGTGATGATCGATGTGACGCAAGAAAAACAAATCGCAGCACACGCACTGGACTTGGAGCGCCAACAACAGGAATTGTTGGCCACGCAGCCGTTCATGTTGTGGTTCAAGAACCCACAAGGGCGTTTGATTTCGGCCAACGCAACCTTGGGGGCGGATTGGCAGCATTTTGCGCAAGACACGTCGTTTGAAAAAATTGACTTCCAGAGCTTGCCGGTGCACTTTTCTCAGCATGCCAATTCAGGATTTGCCGCAGCTTAATGCGGGATGGGAGAGGCAACTGGGGCCGCGTTGAGCATTTGGGGTTTGCTGCTTGTTTGCCCTTGAATAATCAGGAGGAGAGCTAAAGTATTTCTGGCATCGTTGTGGCAACTTTGCCCACAAATCACCGAAAATTACACTTGTTGTTTTTACCGAGTGTCGATCATGAATGTGGGTCATCTCAAGCGTTGGCAGCGTCGGGTTTTGTTTTGGGGTCTTGGCCTGCTGGCGATGTCGGTGATCAGCTGGGCAGCATTGCCAGCGCTGCTTCAGCGGCAAATTGAAAAACAGGGCACGCAGGCGCTGGGCCGTGCCGTCACGGTAGAGCAAGTGACTTTCAATCCCTGGTCGATGCGTTTGATCGTGAGTGGTTTGCGCGTGGCCCATGCCGGACCCGATGCGGTGTTGCAGTCAGCGCAATTGACGGTTGATGAAGTCGAAGTCAATGCGTCGGTCCAGTCCTTGTTTGTGTGGGCACCTGTGGCCGATGCCGTGCTCGTGCGCAAGCCGCAGTTGACGCTGAAACACCTAGGGCAGGGCCGATATGACATCGACGATGTCTTGGCCCGTTTTGCTGGAACCAGATCGCAGAGCGCAGGCGTGTCCCGCTTGTCCTTGTTCAACATCCAGTTGGTGGGCGGTGGCGTGCAGTTCCACGATGTGCCGAAGTCGGTAACCCACACACTCAGTGATCTGCGTTTGGACATTCCTTTTTTGAGCAATATGGACGGTCGTCGTGAGGTGGCTACTCACCCCCGTCTGGCTTTTCGGTTCAACGATGCGATGTTTGACACCGATGCCGAGTCCACGCCCTTTGCGGCTGATCGTCACACGGAAGCTCAGTTCCAAATCACGGGCTTGAAGGTTGCACCGTATTTGCCATATTGGCCTGCCGTCTGGCCTGTTCGTCTGTCTGATGGGCAGCTGGCATTGGATCTGCGTTTGGATTTTCGTCAACACACACAGCCCGAGCTGTGGGTGGCTGGTCAATTGTCCTTGCGCAATTTGAAACTCCAGGAAAACCAGCAGCGCAGCGACGGGCCCTTGTTGAACGTGGGGGCGCTGGATGTGATGATCGACAGATTCAAACCCTTGGATGGTGTGTTCAAGTTGGCGCAAATCCGTGTGGTCGATGTGTCTTTGGGGGCTGCCAACAAGCCCGAAGTGGGATGGTCTGAACTTCGCCTTGAGCAGGTGGAGGTGGATGTCTTCAAGCAATGGGCACGTGTGGGTCAAGTGGGCTTGAAGCGGCCGCAGTTGAATGTGACGCGCAATCCGCAGGGGCGTTGGATGTTCGATGATTGGTTGGCCCAAGTGCCCCCGACACCTGCATCAGCTGCGGCCCCCAAGCCCTGGCTGTTCGAGCTGGGACCGCTGCAGACCACGGAAGGTGTCGTGAGTCTGGATGACCAATTTGTGCCCGGGGGCGTCAAACTGGAGGCCCGAAATTTCAAACTCAGCATGGGTGCTTGGAGGCCTTTGGCCGCGTCACCACAGATGACCTCAGTGACAGTGGACTTCAACACCGGAGCGCAAACACAGCGCCGCGAGTCGGGTCAGTTGAGCTTTGAAGGGGCAGTTCGTTGGCCTTTGGCAGCAACTGCGCTGGGCCAAGCCAGTCCGCTGCAGCTCAAAGGCCGCTTGCAGCTGACCCGTTTCCCTTTGCACCGTCTGCGTGCGTATGGGGCGGACCGGCTCAATTTCGATTTGAGGCGAGCCGACTTGAGTTACGCAGGCGCGCTGGACCTGAGCCTACCCGATGCGGGTCTGGGTCTGCAATTGCAAGGCCATCTGGCGGTTGAGAACTTCCGTGCGCTGAGCCGCTCCGATGGACGGGCTTTGCTGGACATACAGACCATGAACTTGCGCGGCATCGACATGGGGTTGGATGCCGGTGCTTTGAAGCATTTGAAAATTGCAAAAACCACCCTGAGTGATTTCTTTGCCCGCGTGGTCATCGATGAACAGGGTCAACTGAACCTGCAAAATCTGGTCAAGACCGATGCGCCAGGCCCTTCTTTGCTCACATCGCCCGCATCAGCCGAAACGCAGGCCGTTTTGGCTTTGGGTCCCATGGGGGTGGTCAATGGTCGGGTGTTGTTCTCGGACCATTTCATCAAGCCCCATTATTCGGCGGACATCACCGAGTTGGCGGGCAGTTTGGGGGGCATGTCCAACCAAGGGGGGCTACCCGGTACGGACTTGGCCGACTTGAACTTGCGCGGGCGGGTGGCTGGCTCTGGCAGTCTGGAAGTGTCGGGTCGAATCAACCCGCTCACACGACCGGTGGCCTTGGATGTGCGCGGGCAGGTGCGGGATTTGGAGTTGCCTCAACTTTCTCCCTACAGCAGCAAATATGCGGGTTATGGCATAGAGCGCGGCAAGCTTTCGGCCTTGGTCAACTACCGGATCAATGCAGAAGGGCAGTTGCAAGCAACGCATCAAATTGTGCTGAACCAGTTGCGTTTTGGTGAACGCTCGGACAGCCCAGAAGCCCCCAATTTGCCGGTCAAATTGGCTGTGGCTTTGTTGGCCGACCGCCATGGTGTGATCGACATCAACCTGCCCGTGAGTGGCTCCATCAATGACCCCGAGTTTCGGGTGGGCCCGATTGTCTGGAAAATGGTTCTCAACCTGATTGGCAAAGCCATCATTTCGCCCTTCAGTTTGATTTCGGGCGCATTCTCGGGCGAAGCGCAGTCGCAGCAAATTGATTTCCCGTTGGGGCGTGCCGATCTGGATGATGCAGCAAGGCAAAAACTGCAGAGTGTGGCCCAGTTGATGATCGACAAGCCCGCGCTCAGCTTGACGCTGTTGGGTGAGGCGAGTTTGGACAGCGAGCGTGACGCTTGGCGCAAAGCACAACTGCGCGAGGCGCTGGTGGCTGAAAAGCTCCGGCGCTTACCTCTTGATGCTCAGAGCGCGGGGCACCTGTTTGACGTGAGCTCCGAGGAATACCCCGCCTTGCTTCAAGCTCTGTACCGACGTTCTCCAATGACCAAGCCACGCAATGTTTTAGGCGCGGTCAAAGACCTGCCGCCCGCTGACATGGAGGCCTTGCTGCTGGCGGCCATGTCGGTCAATGAGGCGGACATGCGGGCATTGGCCCAAGCCCGTGCACATCGGGTACGCGAGGTTTTGTTGTCCCTGAAGGTGCCGACTTCGCAGTTGTTTCTGGGGGCTCCGGTGGTGAGCCAAACCCCATCCACAGCGCCATTTGTGCCCAGGGTGGTTTTGGCACTGTCCAGCAATTGAAGCGATGGCTTTCCTGGCTTGATGCCACCAGTACGCCGCAGCGAGCGTCTAAGATAGCAGGATGAAAACCCGACAAATTGCCTCTTTCCATGTCAGCGCCATGGGCCTGGGTTGCATGAACCTCAGCCATGCCTACGGCCCACCCGTGTCGGACGAACAGGGCGAGCGTGTGTTGCTCACCGCGCTTGACCGTGGCATCAATTTTTTCGACACTGCTGCCTTGTATGGCTTTGGGGCCAACGAGACGCTGGTGGGCAAAGTGATGAAACCGCACCGTCAAAAGTTCACCCTGGCCAGCAAATGCGGCATGCAAGGTGTAGAGCAAAACGACGGCAGCAAGGTGCGCGTGATCGACGGCCGCCCTGAGACGATCAAAAAGACGTGCGAAGACGCACTGCGCCGTCTGCAGACCGAGGTGATCGATCTGTATTACCTGCACCGTTGGGACAAAAAAGTACCGATTGAAGACAGCGTAGGCGCTTTGAGTGACTTGGTGCGTCAAGGTAAGATCCAGGCCCTTGGCCTGTCCGAAGTATCGGCGGGCACCTTGCGCAAGGCGCATGCGGTGCATCCGATTGCGGCGGTGCAGACCGAGTATTCACTGTGGACGCGCAACCCCGAGATCGCGGTCCTGCAAGCCTGCCGTGAACTGGGTGTGGCCTTTGTGGCTTTCAGCCCAGTGGCGAGGGGCTTTTTGTGTGGCCCGCTGAACGTGGCAGGTTTCGATGCGAAGGACATCCGCCGCACCATGCCGCGCTTTTCGCCCGAACACTACGCCGTCAACTTGAAGCTTTTGCCCGCCTACAACGCGCTGGCGCAAGAAGCCGGGTG
Source organism: uncultured Limnohabitans sp. (assembly GCA_964422575.1). Lineage (GTDB taxonomy): Bacteria > Pseudomonadota > Gammaproteobacteria > Burkholderiales > Burkholderiaceae_C > Limnohabitans_A. The sequence continues at coordinate 5,092 of CAYRBW010000051.1, read as the reverse complement.
CAGCCCCTCACAGCTGGCGCTGGCCTGGCTGCTGCACAAAGGCGAAGACATCATCCCGATACCGGGCACCACTTCGGTGGACCACCTGCTGGACGATCTGGCGGCGGTGGAGGTGCAGCTCGATGCCGCCTTGATGGCACGTCTGGAGGCAGTGATCAATCAGAACACGGTGGCTGGCGACCGCTACAACGCGCAAGCCAACAGCGAAGTGGACACCGAGGTTTTTGGCTGAGGGACTCAGGCGTCTGGCTGCACCATGGGGGCGGATTTTTGAAAGGCTTCCACTGCGTTGCAAGCCTTTTCGACTGCGCTGATCAAAGGCCAGCGAGAGAGGTCCACTTTGAAGCGGCGCGAACTCTCGATTTGAGGAATCAAATACACATCGGCGAGGGTGGGGGTGTCGCCAAAGCTGAAAGCACCGCGATGGGTATCTGTTGCCAGCAGGGCTTCGTAAGCATCAAAGCCTGCGCTGATCCAAGTGCCGCACCAAGCGTTGATGGCGTCTTCGTCTGCGCCGAACTGTTTGCGCAGGGTTTCCAAAATGCGGCGGTTGTTGATGGGGTGAATGTCGCAGCCGATGATCGCGGCCAGTGCCCGCACATGGGCGCGTGCCTCAGCGCCTTGGGGCAGCAAGGCGGGTGTGGGGTACTTTTCTTCTAACCACTCGATGATGGCAGGCGATTGGATCAGCACGTGCTCTCCGGTGTCGAGCGCAGGCACGAGCTGCTGCGGATTGACCGACTTGAACGCGTCTTTCAGGTGCTCCTCCACCCGCAAGTCCACTGCAACGTAGTCGGTGGTGATGCCTTTGAGGTTGAGTGCAATGCGCAGGCGGTGGGAGGTGCCGCTTCGGAAAAAATTGTAGAGCTTCATGGTGAGTTCTTTTGCAGGATGGCCGTCCTTCGAGTTGGACGACTGCTTGTGAATGGCATTATTCCGCAGCGCCGATGGTCAGCGCGATGTCAGCCACGCCTTCGACACGGCCGGTGATCAGGTCGCCCGTCACCACCGCGCCCACGCCTTCGGGTGTGCCGGTATAGATCAGGTCGCCGGGTTGCAGGTGGTAGTAAGTCGACAGGTCGGCGATGATTTCGCGGATATTCCAGATCAGCTTGTCCACGTTGGACGACTGTTTGGTTGTGCCGTTGACTTCGAGGGCAATCGCACCGTTCTCGATCACCACGCCGGGCATGGGCACGACCTTGGAGCAGACCGAGCCTTTGTCACGCGCGACCAGTTGTAGATCGCGGCGGGTCATGTCCAGACCTGCGGCGTAGCCGTAAACCAGCTCATGCGCAGTGGCCTCGCTCACGCGAAAACCTGCTTTGCCAATCGCCAGCACCAGTTCCATCTCGAAGTGGTAGTTGCTGGTGCGGGGAGGGTAGGCGACAGTCGCGCCGCTTTCCACCAGGGTCTGGGGCGACTTGGTGAAGTAGAAGGCCTGCTCGACGCTCTTGTCGACGGGGCGGCCCATTTCGACCGCGTGCGCATGGTAGTTGCGGCCCACGCAGAAGATGCGGTTGATCGGGAAACGTTCGGTTTTGCCACGGATGGGCAGGGATTGAACGGCGGGGGGATTGAACAGGTAAGAGGTCATGGTGTGCAATGAACAGTCAAAAGATCAGCCGCGGTTCTCGTACACACCCAGCTTGCGGTGCAGGGGCGACTCGTCGGCGATGAAGATGAAGGCGGCTTGGTCGGCATTCAAGTTGGTCAGCGTCACCGCTTCGTAGCCGGGCGCGCAGCAGGTGTCGGCTTCGGCCAGTGTGAAGGTGCTGGCCACGATTTGGGCTTGCACCGAGCCTTCAATGACGTGAAACACCTGCGCGGGCGAGCGTGCAGGCAAGCGCAGGCTCTGGCCAGGGCGCAGCATCAGGGCGTAAAAGCCCAAAATGTTTTCGGCGTCACCAGCGGTTTCGGGGTTGGTGTAAGTCACTTGCACTTGCTCCAAACCGGCACCATCAGCCGCCAGCGATTCGAGCGCAGCTTTGGCGTCTTTCCAAGCGTAGCGCAGCATGGGGTAGGCTTTTTTGCTGCGATCAAATACATGGCTGGGAACCATGCCACCTCGGGCGTATAGCTGGTCACTGCGGCCAGGCTGCACCGTCTGGCGGTCACCGTTGATGTGGTAGCTGGCCTCTATGTAATAGACCAGGGGCAAGTCCAGCACGTCCAGCCAAATGACGGGGTCTGTTCCGTCGTGACCGTGCTCGTGCCACAGACCCGTGGGTGTGAGGATCAAATCGCCCCGGCTCATCGGGCATTTTTCACCGTCCACGGTGGTCCATGCGCCTTCGCCTTCCACGACCATGCGCACCGCGTTGGGCGTGTGGCGGTGGCTGGGCGCCCACTCGCCGGGCATGAGCAGTTGCATGCCCAAATACATGGCAGCCGAGGCCTGCATCTTGTCCAGACCATGGCCGGGGTTGGCAAGCACCAGCACGCGGCGCTCGGCTTTTTCAATCGGGGTCAGTTCGCCCGCCTTGAGCAAGAGCGGTTTGATGTCTTTGTAAGCCCAGCAGGTCGGCCGGGTCTGACGGGTGGGTACCTTGGGCGGCAGCACGCCGCGCAGGCTGGGCCAAAGCGGCACCAGGTTCAGGTCGCGCAGGTCCTGCACATAGTCTTGGGGCAGGTCTTCAATGCGTCCGAGGTCGTTCATGTTTTCTCTCCGTCCAATCAGTTGTGTTTCGCTGCATCGAGGCAGTTGCTGACGTTCCAGCCGTACAGCCATTCCATCGCATCATAAAAACGCTCTGCGCCCCGCCCGCGCCAAAGGTCATTGCGCACCAAGCGCTCGACGCCTTTGGCGTGGTAGATGCGGCCCATCTCGCGGCTTGACAACACGATGCGGGCGGTGCGGGCCACGCGGGCGCGCTGGTACATGTCCAGCGCCTGGGGCCAGTCGTTTTGGTGCGTGCGCAAGGCTTCGCCCAAAGTGACGGCATCTTCCATGGCCATGCAGGCGCCTTGAGCCATGTATTGGGTGGTGGGGTGTGCGGCATCGCCAAGCAAGGTCACCCGACCATAAGACCATTGGCCAATCGGCTCGCGGTCGGCCGTGGCCCAGCGCTTCCAGCTTTTGGGCAAGTCGATCAACTGGCGTGCTTTGGGGCAAATGCCCTGGAAGTAGCTTTGCACTTCTTCCTTGCTGCCATCCGTCACGCCCCATTCCTCTTGCTGGCGGCTGTGGAAGGTCACGACCACGTTGTACTGTTCACCACCGCGCAGCGGGTAGTGCACCAAATGGCAGTTGGGGCCGACCCAGATGGCGGCGGCATTCCATTGCAAGTCGGCTGGGAAGTCTTTTTTGTCGACCACGGCGCGGTACACCACATGTCCCGTGACGCGGGCTGGGTCAGCCACAAACTGCTCGCGCACCACTGACTTGACGCCGTCTGCGCCGATCAGTGCGCAGCCCTGGAAGGCCTTGCCGTTTTGGTCCCATACGGTCACGCCCGCATCGTCCTGCTCGATGCGCACCACGCGGGTGTTGGTGTGAAATTGCACCTGACCGGTTTCTTGTGCGCCTTCGAGCAAGGACAAATGCACATCCGCCCTGTGGATCACCGCGTAGGGGTTGCCAAAGCGCTCGCGGAATTTCTCGTCGGTGGGGATCTTGCCGACCTGGTACTCGTCGATCGCGTCGTGCATCACCATGTAATCGGTGTAAACCGCACGGCCACGCGCTTTGTCACCGATGCCCAAGGCGTCAAACGCATGGAAGGCGTTGGGCCCCAGTTGAATGCCCGCACCGATCTCGCCGATTTCGGGGGCTTGTTCCAACACGGTGACCTCAAAGCCCTGACGCACCAGCGCCAAAGCTGCTGCGAGGCCGCCAATGCCGCCGCCTGCGACGATGACGGGAAGTGAAGACGGTGCAGTACTCATGAAGGTCTCCGGCAAATCAAGATGAAAGGTCTGTTGATATTATATGCATGCATATTAATTTTGAAGCAAACCATCAAAAGGTTTGTCACGGTCAACCCCAGTTGTCGCAAGTGTTTGCGCTGATTCGGCCCCTGCGTGATGCAAGGGAAAATCCCTGTTCATGGGCTCTCAGGGCAAGGGGTAAACCGACTAGAATTTCCCGACCGCTCGGTTGGTTAATTCTTTAGAACCGGGCTTTGTTCTCTTCAGAAAGCTCCTGCTCATGTCACAAGTCCTGCAAAGTTTCATCGGTGGCCAATGGATCGGCCAGCAAGGCGCGCAAGCCCTGCGCAGCGCTGTCAACGGCCAAACGCATTACCAAACCCATGCCGAAGCCATCGATTTTGGCGATGCTGTGCACTACGCCCGCACCGTGGGCCTGCCCAAATTGCTCAAGCTCGACTTTCAGGAGCGTGCCCAGCGCCTCAAGGCCCTGGCCAAATACTTGGGTGAGCACAAGGAGCAGCTGTATGCCATCTCGGCCCACACCGGCGCGACGCGTGCCGACAGCTGGGTGGACATCGAAGGTGGCGCAGGCACGCTGTTCGCGTACTCGGGCATGGGCAGCAACGAGCTGCCCAGCGGCAACCTGATCCACGAAGGGCCTGCATTCCCGCTGGGCAAGAAGGGCGGCTTTGCGGGCACACACATCCTGGTGCCGCGCGGCGGCATCGCGGTGCACATCAACGCTTTTAACTTCCCCATCTGGGGGCTGCTCGAAAAGTTCGCACCCAGCTTTTTGGCGGGCATGCCTTGCATCGGCAAACCGGCATCGTCTACCAGTTATCTGACCGAGGCGATGGTGCGCCTGGTCGAGCAATCGGGCATCTTGCCCGCAGGCACTTTGCAGCTGGTGATTGGCTCCACCGGGGATTTGCTGGACCGCTTGAACGGCCAGGACGTGGTGACCTTCACCGGCTCGGCCGACACGGCTGCGATGCTGCGTGTGCACCCCAATGTGGTCAAACACAGCATCCCCTTCAACGCCGAAGCCGACTCACTCAACTGCGCCATCCTCGCGCCCGATGTGACGCCCGACGACGAAGAGTTTGACCTGTTCGTGAAAGAAGTCGCCCGCGAGATGACCGTCAAGGCGGGCCAGAAGTGCACGGCAATTCGCCGCGCCATCGTGCCGCGCCAGCACCTCGATGCTGTGGCCGAAAAG
>CAYRBW010000050.1:0-13022 GCA_964422575.1 uncultured Limnohabitans sp. | reverse complement strand
TTGGGGTGTCGGGGCTTGCCCTGACCGCAACGGAAACCACGAAGTGGTTTTATAAGTTTCTAGTGGAGCGAAGCGAAACGTCCACGCAGTGGAGAAACTTCTAAGTGCGCCCTTCCGTCTTCGACTTTGGGGGTTGGAAAGAATATTATTTTGAGCTTGTAAATACATATTGACAATCGACTGATAATTTAGGATAACTAATATATAAACGAAAAGCAAGGGGCACATAATGGAAAATGCAGTAGAGAATAAAAAGAAGCGCATCATTAAAACAGAACAAGAGCGCATAGATGAACTGAACGCGGCGATTAAACGAATTAGAAAGGCACATGAGAGTAAATCACGTAAGCTGGAAACAAGGCAAAAAATCTTGGTTGGGAGCGCGATGTTAACTTGTATGAAAAGCATGGATAAAGAGAAAAGAGAGTCGTGGATTGCATGCTTGAAAAACAATATGGCTGAGAAAGATAGATTGATTGCATTTCCTGAAAATTTGACGCCGCAAGCGGCGGAAACAATTACACTTGGGGAAGCTGGGCAAGCGATTTCTGAAGCGAATTAATAAAGCAAAATGGCCGCCCTCTGGGCGGCCTCAATTTGGAGAAGTAAATGGATGAAAAACAACAGCAATTAACGAAGTCACGCTTGGACTTTTTCGGCAGGCCAATTATTTTTGGCGTGTTGATTGGCATCATGATTAAGATCGTGAGTTACGCGGCTGAATATTTTGGTGTTGGCACTGAATATGCAGGACTGGTGCAGCAAACAAAATACGTTTCGGGATTTCTTCTTTTGGCATTTTTCATTGCATTGACTGTGCATGCCTGGAAAAAGAAGCGCACGTCTGATTCTTGACTTTTTTTAAAAATCGCGGAACATAAATTTATGAAACTTCCGCACTTCCGCACTTCCGCACTTCCGCACTTCCGCACTTCCGCACTTCCGCACTTCTGGCAATCACTTTGCTGTTTTCTGGAATAACACATGCGCAAGCTGATGCGACATCAATAGCTTATCCAGCAACCTGCCCTTTGGGATTGCATCCACGAAGTGGTGAACCTGGATATCCAACATGCAATTCACCAGCGACTAACATAACAGCAGAATCACCACCAGGCACTATATGCGGCGTTTCTGCGGATGGTGCAGCCAGATGCATGGGACACAATCCAGCTTCATCGTGTCCGAGTGGATACTACAGAGCTTTTTATGGGTGGCGTGCAGGCGGCACTTATGTTTGTGTTAAATCATAAATTGAGACCTTCAGCACCATACCCCATACCTTTCTCTCAAATCGCCTTTAAAGTGGGTTTAAGGCTATCCAGTAGCCAACCACTATCCAAACCCTTCCCCTTCTTCTGTATTAGTTTTGGGTAGGGAGCGGAGCGACCGTAATATGGCAAGCCCGTAGGGCGCGCAGCCCTCGAAGAGGGCGAAGTGATCACCAATCAAAAAAATCGAAACGCGAAGCGTTTACGCTTCCCCCCTTTTAAGGGGGGTAAAGCGGAAGGGGGTAAAAAGGAGCGAAGCGAGTTTTTCTTGTCTATTCTTGAGAGTATCTTGAAGATACTCTTGAATAGATCTTGTAGGGATTTTCAAAACACCAGAAAATCCAGCAACCATGCGTGTTGCAGCGCGATCAGAAAACCTCTAAACCGCCAAAATATGGGGTTACAACCGCCTAAAAATGGGGTTACAACCGCCAAAATATGGGGTACTTCCGCCATTATTTTTAAAATTTTGAATCGTTGGCGGTTATGCCTTAAAAACCCAATAACTATGCGGGTTTCAAAGCGATTTAATGAATTTTGACCGCCAAATGGTAGGGTATTTCCGCCATTGTTCCAAATTTTCTGAAAAGATGGCGGTTTAAATTATTGACCGACAAAAATCAACAATAAACCCTAAATCACGTGCAAACATAGACAATTAGTCTTGAATCACCGACAAATCTTGACAGTTAACCGACAAATCTTGACAGTAAGCCCCGAAAACACCGACAAAATCCAACAATACCTCCGTGCTAGCCCAATAGTCATGCGATTTTCAAAGCAATTTCGCAAACCTAAACCGCCAAAAGGTAGGGTATTTCAGCCATTGTTTTAAATTTCATGCAATGCTGGCGGCTTGATTTAGTGACCGACAAATTTAGACAATAAACCAATAACACGTGCAAACTTTGACAGTACCCATAAAAAAAGCACGTGCAAAAATTGACAGTTAAACCCCAATAGCGCAATACCGAAAAAATTGACTACGACACCAAGACTCTCGTGTAATTAAGCCATTTTACAAAAACTTGACAATTTTTGGCGGTTTGTTTAAATAAGAAGAAAAGGGGAAATATGAAAAAAGGAACAAGAAAAACAAAAGCAGAGCTATCAACCAAAAAGCAATATGCACTTGATAGCACTTTATGGACTGGAGATAATGTAATTGTTGCCAATGCAATCCAGCTTGGAGTACAAAATTTGCAAATGAATTCAAAACGAGTGATTTATTTGGGCTTGTCAAAGATCGAACGTGCGCACCCTGGTTCAGCATGCATAACACCAAATGGATGGGAAGTTGATTTACATGCTTCAGATTTTGGGAATATTTTCAACATTACAGATAATCATGTCTATGAATTCATGGAACTTGGTGTACGTCAACTTGTGAAAAAAATTGTAGAGTTTGAGTATATCGACACAAGGACAAACGAAGTGGTTGGAGTGAATATTCCATGGGTCTCAGCTGCCACTTACTTAAAGCACACAGGCACAATCAAACTTATTTTCAACAACCATTTAACTCCGTATATTACTAGAATGGCTGCAAAAACAGGCGGCTACACTATTCAAAAGATTAAGCAGTCAGGAGGTATTCGTACAATCCGTGGGTGGCGACTATTCGACATGCTGACAACACAGAGGGACACAGGAACTTTGAAAATTTCCGTTTCGGACTTGATGCGTGCATTAGAAGTTAAGAAAAAAGAGGACGAAGAAAAGGTTGACTACTACGAATTCAAGAGAAAAATATTGATGCCAGCAATAAATGACATCATGGAAAATGCAAAAGTTTTGATTGAATTTGCCGAAAAGAAAAATGGCAGACGAATTGTCAGCTTAGATTTTAAGTTTCGTGACCTCATTGATACACCAGCTGACAGCAGTGAACACGCAGGGGCAGCCGTTCAATCTGAACAACGTTTGATCCAGGAGGATTACGCCATCCAATTGGCTGAATCACGCGAAGATACGGCAAGAATAGCCAAGATGTTGGAAGCCCAAAAGCAACTGGCTGCAAGAAATAACATTGATTATGACAGTGCCAATGACAGCATTCATGAGCCAAGAGGATTTGAAGATTTTCCGTTCGATGATGAGAATGACACACCAGAGCAACGGTTAGAAAAGATGCGCCAGCACTTCAATCAACCTGTAATTAATGGCAGGGCATAACTGATTTTCAAACGCTTGTGAATCAAGCGTTTTCTTGTTAATATAAAACAACAGGAGATTTATATGCGTTTTAGAGATATTGCAAAATCACTCAGCGAAGGTGTTATAGAACTCATGAACCGTGCACCGCTTACAGTGACAGGTCTCAATATCGTTGCTTTCGGTAGTGCAGTCGCTGGAAATTCAGGGGTTGCTGTGGGTATCTATGGCACTGCGCTGGCACTTGGGGCCTCTATTGCATCCTCCAAGAATTGGACGCCATCCTCCAAAATCGGGCAAGCGCAGGCTGAACAGACAGAAATGCCACACGCGAACGATTCAACGCCTTATAGGCGGCTTTAAAGGAAAATGTAAATATATTCACCGCCTTATACGGCTTTGAAGGTTAATCAAGATACTTTGCGTGCGTTGACATTTAGCCCTGATTCTCTTACTTTGAAAAGAGAACCAGGGTTTTTTTATGAATCTAAAAATATTATTTACAGTCGCGTTATTCCTCTTCACCAGTTTGAGCTTCGCCCAATCAAGCCCATTACCGAGTTCTGATTCACTTTCAGGTTTGACGGCCAGCACCACGGATGTATCCGTAAACAGATTGCTGGCTGACCTGTTTGGCGGCTTAATTCCAAGTGAATACATGGCGGGCGGGGCTGGACTGAACCCACTGGCATCGGTGATTGGTCAATTCAATGCGATTGTGCTGATCTTCGGTGGCGTGTTGATGGCCTACACATTGGTAGCCAGCACGATGCAAACCGCCCACGATGGCGAAATCCTCGGCAAAAGGTGGTCATCCATGTGGCTACCACTTCGAACGGGCATTGGTGTTGCGGCGATTGTGCCGCTGCCTGGTGGGCCAGGCTATGCCGTTTGCCAATACATCGTCATGTGGCTGATTGTTCAGGGTGTGGGTGCGGCCAATTTGCTTTGGACAACCTTTGCCACAAACATCCAGCCCACGGCACAGATGGCGCTTTCTCACAACTACGGCCCCGTCAATGATCTGGCTTCCAATACGTTGCGCAACAGCATGTGCATTGTGGCGGTCAATGGCGAAATTCAGAAGGCAAAAACAGCCGCAGCAGCTTCGGGCACGCCCTACGATGGGTTTGAGTTCATTTCAACCGCACAAAGCGGCGAAACAGGCATCCCATCGAATGCGGGCGATACCTCTGGGGCTTCGGAGATCATGAACGCCAAACAGGCGGAACAGGAAGGATTGGCCAAGTCTTGCGGTGTGTATACGCTTCCATTTGCCTACACGCCAACTGACGACAGTACCCGTGCAGGGACAACCACCCAACTGGCTGGGCTGTTCGGTGGAACGGCAAAGCTGGCAGCCTTTTCGTCAGCGATGCAGAACGCCCAAAATCAAGCCTTTGCCACGCTCAGAAGCGACATGAACGCCATTGCCATCGGCATCTATGAGAATCAGAATTCAGCTGATGGCGCAGGCTTAAACGAAGGCCAAGCCGCTGCCAAGTACACGACTGCGGTCAACAAATACAACGCGACCATTTCAGCAGCCGTTCAATCTGGCACGTCTGGCATATCTGAATCCAATGAAGTCGCACAAAACGCCACACGCGATGGCTGGGCCATGGCAGGTGCCTTCTATTTGAAATACATCAAGATTCAGCAAGGCCTATCTGACATCATTCAACGCTTCCCGACAATGACCGCCCCCAATGCGACCATCAGCCCCGTGTTCGATAGTGTGGTGGCCTCTTACCTCAAACAGACCGAATTCATCCTCAGGAAAAGCAAATTCAAGGATGAGATGGGCGTCCAGCGTCAGGCGGTTGCCGATGAAACCACAAGCCAAAGTGGCTTATCCAAAAAAATGGGGGCTTGGCTAGGCGAAGCGGCAGTGAAGGCAGGACTGAAAGAACCCAGTCGATTGTTTCCAGTCAGCAGCAGCCAGAATGCCATTTTAGGAATTGCCAATGCAGGCTATGAGCTTCTGACCACAGCTGTGTATTCAAGTCTTGGGTTTGGTTTGTTGGCATCGTTTGCCCCTAACTCGTCCATTACAGCAGCCATGCCACTCATTTTGGCCTTATTTGGGGCCTTCCTTGGCGTTGCGGTGGTGCTGGCCTTCATTGTGCCCATGACACCGTTCATCATTTGGATGGGGGTGGTTCTGGGCTGGCTGGTGATGGTCATCGAAGCCATTATTGCAGCCCCCTTGTGGATCTTGGCGCACCTTCACCCCGATGGCGATGGCATCGTGGGGCAGGCAGGTCAAGGATACAGCCTTGTGTTTGCCTTGTTCATGCGTCCCCCTTTGGCCATTTTGGGGCTGTTGGCCTCCATGGCGATCCTGAATCCAATTTGTTCATTGTTCATTGATGCGTATTGGTCAGTGATTGCTATCTCCACGCCCAAAGATGGCTGGGGGCCTATTTCTCTGGCCATGTATGCCGCTGGCCTGGTGCTGTTTGGTTCTGCTTTGCTGGGCATCATCAATAAAGTGTTTGCGCTGATCCACATCATTCCAGACCAAATCTTGAAATGGATGGGTGGCCCATCTGGAAACTTGGGTGAATATGGCGGTGATTTGGCGCGTGGCTCGGCTGGTGCAGGTGCTGCGGTCGGTGGTGCTGTGGGTTCGATGGGCGGCAAAGTTGTTGAAGGGGCAAACATGCTGAACCAATTAGATGCCCAAGAAAAACAACGCTTGGCACAGATTGCTGGCAATAAACAGCAACAGGAAGGCAACATGGCCGATGCCAGGGCTCGCATGATTGAGCAACGGCAAGGCGAGCAGGAGAAAATCGGGAAAACTGAACAGGCGTATGCCTCGCGTGGTTTGTCTGAAGGGCGCGGCGTGGGTAAGGCCAATCAAGCAGCCAATACAGCATATGCCAACGCCATGAACAGCGCCATGTCCCAATTGCAGGGCACCAAGGCGTTTGAATCAGCGGATGATGCGGGCAAGAGTCAGCAAATCGAAAGCCAAATGCTCAAGAACATTAATGAAAGCCGAGCCAGTGCTGGCCAGTCACCATTTAGTAATACAGACCAATGGCAAGACGCCAAGCGCAGTGAAGCATATAGTGAATGGCGTAATGACCCGAATAATCAGCTTCCTGCTGGTACTGCCAACACTTACTTGAACGCCGTGGATAAATTCAGTGCATCAGCTCCACCCACTGAACAAAATAAACCAGCGTCGGGAGGAGCGACAGGAGGTTAAACAAAACCCGCCAATTGGCGGGTTTTTTATTCATATGTGTAGGGTTTTAAGCCACGTTTCGCTCGTTCAGCAGTTTCTTTCGATTGAAGTCTTTTATTGCGAGCCGCATCATCTTTCCCGAATTTGTGGGCTTCCTGATTGGGGCATGCCTTGATTTCTTCGCGCAAGGTCACAGCAAGGTCTTTCCAGGCTTCCATGGCGGATGACCAATCGTCCACCAATGCATTCGCTCGTGCTAATGCTCGCTCAGCTTCTGCGATCCGTTCCTCTAGGTCTGTAATTCGTTCTTTATCCTGACGCGAAGCCGCCCGCATCTGATTGATGCCTTCGCGTTGCAGATTCATGCCTTCACGCATGCTGGTCTGCATTTTGATGGATTCAGTCAGTTGCGCTGTCTTTAAATAGGCCTGAGAATTAAAATCTGTCATGGTGCTCACTCTTTATATTAGTCAAAATGTCAGCATTTCGCAAACAAGTCAAATAGATTTGAAATTTATTGACAAAATAGAATGACTGGATTACAGTAAATACATCAGCAAAGATGCAGAGAATTGAACGGCTCCTGTTTTTGCTGATACACCAACCCTGGTGTGAAGCACCCCGATTCTCACGGGGTGTTTCTATTTACAAAATGCCATTTCCACGTTTCTTCTTCTGACTGGGTTGATTGCCACCAATCACATTGAGTTCAACTCTTTCAAAATATGCATGCAAAGTTCCAAGCGCATCACCTGCTTGCTCATGTATTTTTGAAACATCACATAGATTAGGCCACTGCTGCCCGCTAACTGTCAGGTTTTTCAAAATACTGCGCTGCTGCTCTAATGAAAACGGTGGATTCTGGAGTAAATCCGTTTCTTTAATTGGCGTGACATACATATTTTCGACTGAATTTCCTTCGTGATCCATCCTTGCCGATCTGAAAATCAAATGCCCGCCAAAATCAGGCAGCTTGTGAATATCATATAAATACTTGCCGCACTCAAGTGATATTATATTTATCATACCTGACACAGTATGAGATTTTCGTGAATTAATCAAATCAAAGTGCATGGTGAATTGCCTCTAATAGTTGAGTTGCAGGAAATGAGTTTTGTATTTTTTAGCCAAGCCACATGGACACTTTTTTGAGTTCCAACAGTTTTTGATCATCTGGTTTTGATGGTGGATTGGTATATCGCCCACAATCAGGCGCAGAAAACAGGCTTGAAGCAGATTTTTTAGCCTTCTCCCAGCACTGTTTTTCCAACTGCTCAGCTTCGTGCTTTTCGGCCTGTGTTCTGTTTTGCCATTGATTCAAAGCCAGTTGCTCCGCTCGAATTCGTTTTTCCTCGTCCTGAATCAACGTCGTCAAGTAATTCTGAAAGTCCTGACCACCACAGATTTTTTTGAAAAATCGGGGTTTGCTGGGATTCATGGGCTTATCCAGATACATCGAGCGAGATTCCAGAATATTGCGGCACCCATCCAGCGTGAGCGGTGGGACAACCTCTTGAATCAATTGGATGGCCTGTTCGTCGTCCGTTTCCAAAGCACGCTTGACCACCGTCAGCTTTCGCTCGTTCAAGGTGATACGGGCTTGAACGAACAACGCCAAGGCCCGCAAATCGTTTTGGGCAACGGCTTTATCAAAGTCGTTTTCAGTGAACTGCACGCCCAGGTTCACCAACTCTTTGCGCGGGTCGCTGCTGGTTTCTTGCTTGACGTTCTTCAAGGTTTGCTTGATGTCTTGCAAGTCCATCTGGATACCCAGAAGGTTCTTTTGAAGTGCGGCCACGGATTCAAATTGGCTGGCCAGGATGCCGCCTGTTTCCGCTTTGGCTTTGGAGTACGCACCCAAGCCCACAATGAGCACAGAAATGGCAATGGCGAACTGCCAGGCTGCGGATTTCCAAATCTGGCTTTGCCCCATCCATAGGCCTTTGACCAGTCGAATCAATCCAATGGCGGGCCTGTCAAGCCATCGTTGAACCGTGTCATGAAACACCAAGTCCACAATCATGAGCAAGACAAACAGTGAAGCCAGGCCAATGCCGACCGCTTGCAAATAGGCGCCTTTGGGGGCCACGAAGTCCAAGGCCATGACCAAACCGCCCGAAAACACGAACACCGCGTTAATCGGGACGATTCGTTCACGGACGAACTCGAAGAGGGTTTTCCTGCTCATCGCGGAATCACAATCGCATTGGGGATGGATTTCGCCAGCCTCATTGCGCGTAATGGGGTGAAGTACCAGATAAGCACAAACGGAGTCAGCCAATACACAAACCCGAGCAAAACTTGATCCAATTTGCCGCGATACCAGCTCTCTTCTATCCAACCTAGGAAAAACAGTCCCAGAACGCCCCCCAACAGAATCAGGTAAAGGTATATCCAAATGGAGGGGCCTTGCGTTGCGAAGACTTTTCCGTCTTCCGTTTCAAAGGCAATCAGATGGTTTCGATGCAGATAAACCGTGATGGATTGCCCTAGCGAGTTGGTCAATTTCCCATTGAGGCCATTCCACGTTTTGACACTTTTGAGCATCTCGCCGCCGAGTTCGATGTAGCTGTATCTGATGCCGCTGGCATCGGATTGGCTCGGGCCAAGCTGTTCGAGAACACCAGTTTTTTTCGTGAGACTCATCCCCTGCTCCTAGATCGTCAGGTCGCCCCTTGCGCCTGTGTGCACTATCTTACTCGAAAGGAAACTATATCCCGTGCTAACTTGTTCCGTGCTGTTGTATCCCGTGGTGTTTTCCCTAGCTTTACAAGAGGATATACAACATGCCACGCACCCAGAAAGACCGACAAAAGAACCCTGACCTAGTGGCCTTTGGGCTGGCCATCCGTCAGCGGCGCAAGGCCTTGGGCTACTCTCAAGAGGGGTTTGGGGATGCGTGCGGGATAGATCGCAGCTACATGGGCGGGATTGAGCGCGGCGAACACAATCTGGCCTTGGCGAACATCCTGAAAATCGTGCAGGCCTTGAAGATCACCCCGTCCGAGTTCTTCCGAGACCTTGACCCAGACCGAAAGTTTGACCTGATCAACGAGGACAAGGCCGCCAAGGATTCGGCCAAATTGAGGAAATTGGCAGGGGTTGAGCCAACGGCAGCGGACAGCAGGCCCCGAAAAACCCTCTGACAAATAAAAAGGCCCCCATTGGTGGGGGCCAATTATCATGAGGACAGCTCTAGTTAGGGAGGAGAGCTAGGGGGGCTATGTCTCTATTATTTTCTTTTGCTTCTTTTCTTTTAAATTTCGACTTTTCCAAGTGCTCAAAAACCACTTAAATTTATGAGCCTAGAACTTGACAAGAGCAGGGCTTTTGTATAAAAAGAAAGTCAAAGGGAAATATATTTATGAGCAATTTATTAGATAAAGTCGAAGCAGGCACAAATGGCATTTGGAGAGTAATTAAAACCATTGTCGCGGTATTTTTATTGATCTTTGTTATTGCCTTTTTCTTTTCAATGTATAGCTTAAATGAAAATACAAAAATTAGAGCGGAACAAACTGCTGCACAGGCCAAACCGTCTGGCGATCAGATTACACAAGCTCCACAAGCTGTAGTGCCCCCCGTAGTAGTCCCACCACCTGCCGCAAGTCTCCGCTTGCTATCGATCAAGCGAGTGGATAACAGTTTGGGTAGTCTTTCACATGCCATCCTAAAAATTGAAGCCGTGAACCAAACAGGGAAAACGATTAAAGGCATGAAGTTGAAATTTACTGTTTACGACCAATTTGGCGATTTAGTTCAGTCTTTTCAATATAAACTTGAAGATCGTATCGAACCCACAAACGGCAAGATCATCACTACAGGGATTGATTTAAATCAGTTTAGAGAGCAGGATGAAAGACTGGCTGACCTAAAAGACTTTAAGTCAAGCATCGAGATTTTGGAAATCATTACAGAGTAAAAGCCCCGCAGGGCTTTTAAATCAAGGCTTCGTATTCTCTTGGGATGGAGCCGAGGAAGACTGAGACTGGCTTGCATTGCTTTTCGCAGGCTGCACAGGTTCAGACTGCTGAGGCTGTAGCTGTACCGCCCTTCCAATTCCATCACCCACCAATTTATGCATATTATTGACACTCTCTGCCGTGTAATTTAATTCATTGATCTTGATTACTGAATTTTTTTCTGTTGCCATTATTTTTCCCTTTTCAAAATAAGTTGAAGTTGCTGAAGAAATTCCAATGATTGCGCAAAACAAAATACCTATAACGAACGAGCATACAGCCACAATATCCAATATCGTCAACCATGGGTCTGCGCTTTCTGATCCACAAATAACATTCTCAATATATTTTTTGTTCCGCTGGAAAATTAACAAAACGGAGAAAATACACATTAATAACGCAAATACGGCCAAGTAATAGAGAATCAATGCTGTAATTGAATTAACCGCCGTTGACATCAATGTCAACAATACGCCGAGTCCCGCAACTGATAGAGTTAAAAGGCTTCTATCCCGCTCCAAGCTGCTGTTCACCCATGCAGCAACATGATGGCTGTACAACTCCACTCTTTTAGCTTGCGCCTCTTCCTCTTCTCTTTTGGCTTGCGCCTCTTCTGATGTCATGCTTTTGTCTATCTATTTTTTTGATTTTACCACTTGCTCTTAGGGGCGCAAAGCGGAACTACTCACGGCTTAACGAGTGGTGAATCCCGCGCTGCTGCCCTTTTGCAAGCATGCAATGCCATCGGTAACCTATTTCAACCACAGGCTGCGTGCCCCTTCTGTGCATCCCGACGCTTGGCAATGTCCACGGCCTTTTGCATGGCAGGCAGGTCGCTTTGGTAGTGGATGGCATCCCACTGGATTTCATCGAACTGCAAGTGAGGGATGACCTGCTCCAGCAAGAACTTGGGCGGGGTGATGCCGCCATAGGTGCGATTGTTCACGCTGTCGTTCTCGTGCCCAAGGTATTGGCTTCGGAAGTCTTCAGGGACACCCCTCTCTTTCATGCGCTGGTTGGTCGTGTGGCGCAGTGAATAGAACACCTTCACATTGGGCACATAGATGCCCAGCCGCTTGAGCAAGGCCGTGAAATTCTGGGATGGCACATCGGCGTAGCCTTGTTCGTACTGGTTGAGCCACGGAAAAATCAGCGTGGTGGCGTTCGTGTCAGGCAGGCTTTTCACATCCTCCAGGTAGCGCAGGAAGCCAATTTTTTCGAGCAATGGATGGACGGGCACGATTCGATTGGTCGCCCGTGTCTTGGCGCTGTTGCCCTCGATGTAGTCGTGGTAATGGAAAACCGTCATGCCGTCTTCACGCCGAATGTCTCCCACCCTCAATTGACAGATAGAGGCAGGCCGTGAACCCGTGAGCAAGCCCAAGATGGGCACAAAGAAATCAGCTGGGCTTTTGACCGTGGCAAGCCGTTCAGGGTCAAAGATGCGGGTGAGTTCATCAGGGGTGAAGGGTTTGCGGTTGGATTTCATCCGCTGCTTCTTGCCCACCAAACGGCCTTCAATGGGATTGTCTGCGGCCTTCTTGATCACCTTCTTGTAAACGTTGCTGATCACGTTGGCATATTCGTCAATGCTTCGCGGGGTGATCGCCTTGCGCTCTGTCAGTGGGTCATCCTTGGCCAGCCAGGTCTGGAAATTCAAAATCGTGTCAGGCGTGATTTCGTCCAGCGTGGCCGACTTGCCCACAAAGGACTGGAACACGGCCAACTTGGCGGCATAGCCTTTTTTGGTGCGCTCGGTAATGTCTGAATTTTTGATGAGCGTCAGATAGGCATCGACAAACTTGCTGAACAGCGGGGATGGTGGTTTTTGTTGAAGGCTTTGGATCAGCTGGGCTTCACGCAGGCGCAGGGCTTCGGCTTCTTTTCTCCTGAATTCAAGCTCTGTGTCTGCCAGTCGTTGCCGCTCCATGTCGTCCAAGGCGCTGGCTCCTTTGGCGGTGTGTTCGGCGATGAACTCACGGGCAAAGGCGACTTCTTCGGGCTTGGCGGGGTCAAAGTCGATGCGGTGGCCTTCCCTGCTGGTGAAGCTCAAGGGGTTGGCGATTTCATCAATCAAGCTTTTGATGGACTTTTTGGGCATGGCGTAGGTCTTTTCGATGGCAAATCTTAACGCCAACGCCTGGGCCGTTCGTGCGTCTTTGGTGCCAAGACTTCGCCAGACTTCTTTGGATTTGGGGTGTGTCCGTTCGCGTTCTGGCAAGCAGACGCGAAGGTAAAAGACACCATGACGGCTTCGATAAAGGCGCGGGGTTTTCGCGGGCATGTGTAGCACCTAGGTGTAGCACTTGCGCAAAAAACGGCACTTGAAGCCCCAAAGAAAAAACCGCTGTAAATCATAGACTTACAACGGTTTTCCATTTACTGGCGGAGTGGACGGGACTCGAACCCGCGACCCCCGGCGTGACAGGCCGGTAT
>CAYRBW010000049.1:0-13359 GCA_964422575.1 uncultured Limnohabitans sp. | reverse complement strand
CGGCCACGACGGCCACACCGCCATGCTGCTGGCGGCGGCCAAGCACATCGCGCAAAAAGGCGTGTTCTCGGGCACCGTGAACCTGATCTTCCAGCCTGCCGAAGAAGGCTTGGGCGGGGCCAAGAAGATGATGGAAGACGGTCTGTTCAAGCAGTTTCCGTGCGATGCCATCTTTGCCATGCACAACATGCCTACCCACCCGCAAGGCCACCTGGTCTTGCGCGATGGCTCGGCCATGGCGTCGTCGGACAACGTGACCATCACCTTGCACGGCAAAGGTGGGCATGGCGCCATGCCGCATGTCGCCGCTGACCCGGTGGTGGCGGGATCGGCCATCGTCATGGGCTTGCAAAGCATTGTGGCCCGCAACATCGACCCCCAGCAAATGGCCATCATCACCGTGGGCGCGTTCAATGCGGGCGTGGCCAACAACGTGATCCCACAAACCGCCACACTCAAACTGAGCGTTCGCTCGCTGGACCGCGATGTGCGCATCTTGCTGGAAAAACGCATCACCGAACTGGTCCAAGCCCAAGCCCAAAGCTATGGCGTGACAGCCGACATCAACTACCAACGCGGCTACCCCGTGCTGGTCAACCACTTGGCTGAAACCGACTTTGCCCGCGATGTGGCCGAGGAACTGGTGGGCGCTGACAAAGTCGTGCGCCAAGGCCGCGCCCTGAACGGCAGCGAAGACTTCGCCTTCATGCTCGAAGAGGTGCCAGGCAGCTACTTGCTGATCGGCAATGGCGATGGCTCGGGTGATGGTCACGGTGCTTGCATGGTGCACAACCCGGGCTACGATTTCAACGACAAGAACGTGGCTGTGGGCTCCGCCTATTGGTCACTGCTGGTGGAGCGTTTCTTGCCTGCGTGAGCGAAAGCACATTTCCAGCAAAAGGGCAAGCCTGCTGGCTTGCCCTTTTTTTGAGATGTTGCGGTCTTGGATCAGGTTGGTTTTTGCTGAACCAAGGTTTTGGCCAATCTATTCAAACGGCTTCCTGCGCGCGTCAGCTCTGTGACCACGCTGAAGTGGTTCAGCCCCGGCAGCGCTTCGCACACGGGCACGGTTTTGGGCCCCCAAGCTTGGTGAATCAAGCGGTTGTGGCGCAAGAACTCGGCACTCTCATCACCGCCCACCACTGTGTAGAGCACCCCTTTGGACGGGCGCTGCCATTTGGCAGGGCTGGCCATGCGCACATGCGCCGGAGTGATGCGCAAGTCAGCCTGAACAAACGGGGTTTTGCGCACCGGCTCAAGATCAAACAGCCCCGAAATCGACAGGGCTTTGCGCAGCAAACCAGCAGGCAAATCACGCCCTAGTTTTTTCCAATCGCAAGCCAGCAGCATGGCGGCCAAATGCCCACCTGCCGAATGGCCGATCACGGTGATGTTGTTGCGGTCACCACCGTGCGCGGCAATGTGTCGCCAGACCCAAGCAGTGGCTTGGGCCATTTGCTGGGCGATGTCGGGAATGGTGACGGCTTGCTCTGGCGTGCCGGGGCACAGCGCGTAGTTGACCACCACCACACAAGCGCCCATGTCGCGCAAAGCTGGGGCCACAAACGAATGGTCTGACTTGTCCAGGCTGCGCCAGTAACCGCCGTGGATGAAGATCACCACGGGTGCATTGGCTTTTGTCGCTGGAAAGATGTCCAACGTTTCGTTGGGACTGCCGCCGTAGAGCACGTCCAGCAGAGGCTTGAGCGTCTGCCGGGCCTGCGCCGAGGCATTTTTCCAATGCGCAAAGTGGTCGGCAAAGTCGGGCACCAAGGCCCGGTTGTTGTACATGCGGTCGTGCCAAGCGGCGTCTTTGATGGGCATGGGTGTCTCCTTTTAGATTTTCATTTCCAGTCGAAGCTGGATGTTGCGCCAGTTGTGGTCTGTGGTTTTTGCGGACTCACTCTGAGCGCCATTGGTAAAGGTCGTCGCGGTCTGGTAATCGCGCGGCAACAGGTTGCTCACAGTCAAGCGCAAGGCCGTGGCCGAAGAAAACCGCCACAAGCCATACACATCAACCACACGCTTGACGCCCTGGTAAGACCGTTGCTCCTGACTGCGCTGCGTGTCGTAATCAGGGTTCCAATTGACGTTGCCACCTAGGATCAACGGCATGCCACGCAAGCGGTAATCAGCCCCTAGGTTGGCGGTCATGCTGGGTTGTTGGTCCAAACGGTTGTCAGGGCCAGGAACATCTTTGACTTTGGAGCGGAAGAAACTGATGTTGCTGCGAATGTCCACAGGCCAGGCCTCGGCCCAAGCTTGGTTCAAACGGAATTTAGCCTCTAGCTCAATGCCCTGGGTGATGGCATCACCGACGTTTTGCGGGGTCGACACCCAGCGTGGCAGACCCGACCAAGCCACAGTCTGCAAGCTCGTCTGATAACGGATCAAGTCCTGGATGTTGCGCCGGAACACATTGGCGCTCAGCACACCACCGCCCTCCAGATAACGCTCAAAACCGAGGTCAATGCCCGTGGCCAATTCAGGCCGCAGGTCAGGGTTGCCCACACGGTCAGGCTGAGTCGGCACGTTGTTGCCAGACACAGGGTAATCACGCGAATACCGCAACGGTGCCACCAGGTTGTACAGCGTGGGCGTCTTGTAGCTGCGCGTCAGACTCATGCGCACTTGGTCGCGCTTGGCCGGGTCGGGCTTCCACAAGGCGTGCAACAAAGGCGTCCACACCTGACTTTTGTTGCGTTTGAGTTCCTCACTCACCTGACCCTCGGTCAAGATGCTTTCGTAGCGAACACCCGCGTAGGCCGACCAGTTGGGGTTGATCTTGAACTCGTCTTGCGTGTAGACCGCCCAGCGCGCTGTGCGGGCTTTCAGATTACCGCTGTCGTCACCGGCGCCTGCGCTGGCCTCTTCCACCCGGCGCACGCCTTCATGCTCCAAGCCAGAGACCAGTTGGTGGCCGTTCTCGAGCACTCGGGTCCATTTGCCATTCAGGCTGGTGCTCCGGTCGGTGAAACGTTGCTCGTCCACAGCAGCCGACAACAGCCCCGTGCCACCGACGACAGACTGAGTGATGTACTGGTCGTATTTGGACTGCCCCAAACCAAAACGCACTTCAAGGCGGTCATCGGCCGATAAGCGCTGAGCCCATTGACCATTCAAACGGGCAGCGGCATATCGGCTTTGGTTGTCAGTCAAGGCGGTGTCGGTGATGGTGGCCGACGTCAGTCGCCGGGCATCGATCCGACCTTGGGCTGCGTATTCGGAATAGACCACAAATGGCGTCAAGGTCAGGCTTTTGCCCTGCTCGCCCTTCCATTGCAAACGGGCATTGGCATGCACGCCTTGACGGTGTCCCACTGATTCTGATGCGCGCTCTTGGGGATCCCTGTAAGTCGAGACGATCTCGGTCACACTCTCATCGGCCCGCCGACTGTCCATCGCCGACAAGGTGAACGTGCCGCTCAAAGGTTCGGTCTTGAGGTTGTGCACCCAGTTGAGCTGATTGGAACCCTGCCCATGTTCTTGGCTGCGGGTGATCTTCAAATCGTCCGGATTGGCTTTTTGGCCTTCGCGCAAAACGATATTGATGGTGCCAGCGATGGCGCGCGCGCCTGTCTCGGCTGTCGGTGCACGCAAAATTTCAATGCGCTCAACCTGCTCAGGCGTGAGTGAATCCACCGAAAACCCGGGTGGCATACGCTCACCATCGAGCAGGATCTGGGTGTACCCACCGCCCAAGCCCCGCATCCGAATGGCACCACCTCGGCCCGGTGCACCTTGCACCGTCACGCCGGGCAGGCGCTTGAGCACATCGCCCAAGGTCGCATCGCCTTGTTTGTCGATCTCTTCACGACCGATCACGATCTTCGACGCGGTGGATTCACGTCGAACTTCGGTATCGTTGTTGCGGTGACCTCGAATCTCGATTTGCCCCAAGTCCGTGGCAACGGACGCAGGAGCAGGTACGGCCGTTTGTGCAGAAACAAACCCGCAGCTTGCGCTCAAAAGCGCAGCAGCGACGGTACACCGCAAGGGCCAAGGTACCGAAAACATTGGCGTCGAGAAAGATGGGAAATGGGAGGAAAAGTCACGCATGCGCTGATTTTGACAGCGTAGAGTGACAAAGGTTTGAAGCCCAGGTAAAGACCGGGCTTCAAACCCGATCAATCGCCCGACTTGAACAAGGCTGCAACCTTGCGTTTGGGCTTGATGTTGGCCGAGATCGAAGAGCGGACCGTTTTAGGGCCACTCGGCTCCCAGCTGGGCGCTGTTTCGGAGGCGGCTGCCTCGTAAGGCTTCTGAAAAAACGGGTCCCGATTGATCGGCGCAGGACGGAAACCGCCGCGTCGCTCTTGAGGCGTGTCCAGCGCGTCTCGCGGATCGTGCTCGCGACGACGGCCTTCTGAGGCGCGTGAACGCGGACGGTCTTCCGCACGCTCGCCCCATTTTTCAGGCTCTGGGCCTGCAGGCCGTGTGTCGAGCTGCAGCGTTTCCACTTCCAACTTTTTCTTGATCAGCTTTTCAATGTCACCCACCAAACGTGCGTCAGAAGGGCTGACCAACGTCACTGCCAGGCCAGAGGCCCCGGCACGGCCCGTGCGGCCAATGCGGTGCACATAGTCTTCGGCGTTGAAAGGCACATCGAAGTTGAACACCGCAGGCACGTCCTTGATGTCCAGACCGCGGGCGGCCACATCGGTGCACACCAGCAAATCGACTTCACCCTTCTTGAAAGCGTCTAAAGCCTTCAATCGCTCGTCTTGGCTCTTGTCACCGTGCAAAGCCGCTGTACGCAAGCCTTCACGCTCCAAAGAGCGGGCCAGTCGGCCGCAACCGAGCTTGCTGTTCACAAAAATGAACGCCTGCTTAATGCCTCGATCGGTCAACACCTTGCGGATCACGCGGCGCTTGTCGTCGTCTTGTGCAGCGTAAAAACGTTGCTCCACCGTTGAAGCGGTCTCATTGGGACGGGCCACTTCGATGGTGATGGGGTTTTGCAGGTAGCTGCCCGCCAAGCGCTTGATCTCGGGCGAGAACGTGGCCGAAAAAAGCAGGGTGGTGCGCTGCTTGGGCAAGAAACTCAAGATGCGCTGCAAATCGGGCAAAAAGCCAATGTCCAGCATACGGTCGGCTTCGTCCAGCACCACATACTCGACCTGGCCCAGCACCGCGTTTTTGGCTTCGATGTGGTCGAGCAGACGGCCAGGCGTGGCGACCAGCACCTCCACACCTTTTTTCAGCTCCAGCGTCTGGGGCTTCATGTCCATGCCGCCAAACACCACCGCACTGCGCAGCTGGGTGTATTTGGCGTACATCTTGATCTGTTGAGCGACCTGGTCAGCCAGCTCACGCGTGGGCAAGAGCACCAAAGCACGCACGGGATGGCGCGCTGGCGATGTTGAGGGGTTTTCGTGCTTAAGCAGGCGCTGCAGCAAAGGCAGCGAAAACGCCGCTGTCTTACCTGTGCCCGTTTGGGCTGCGCCCATGACATCCTGGCCTGTCAACACCACCGGAATGGCTTGGGCCTGGATAGGGGTCATGGATTCGTAGCCCATTTCGGCTACGGCTCGTGCCAGCGTAGGTGCCAGCGATAAATTGGAAAAAGAGTCGGTCATTAACCCGCTATTGTCTCATTTTGGGGTGACGGGCCAAAAACCGGGTTTTGAGCATCAGGTTTTGGGCAGCGTGACACCGACTTGGCCCTGGTACTTGCCGCCCCGGTCTTTGTAGCTGGTTTCGCAAACTTCGTCGCTTTCCAGGAACAACACTTGGGCACAACCCTCACCTGCATAAATCTTGGCGGGCAGGGGCGTGGTGTTGCTGAATTCGAGAGTCACGTAACCTTCCCACTCGGGCTCAAAAGGTGTCACGTTGACGATGATGCCGCAGCGGGCGTAAGTGCTTTTGCCCAGGCAAATGGTCAGCACATTGCGCGGAATGCGGAAATATTCCACCGTGCGGGCCAGTGCAAAGCTGTTGGGCGGGATGATGCAGACATCGCCTTCAATGTCCACAAAGCTGCGCTCATCGAAATTCTTCGGGTCCACCACCGTGCTGTAGATGTTCGTGAACACCTTGAACTCGGGCGCGCAGCGGATGTCGTAGCCATAGCTGCTGGTGCCGTAGCTGACGATATTTTGGCCTGCAGCGTTTTGGCGGATCTGGCCAGGCTCGAACGGCTCGATCATGCCGTGTTGCTCGGCCATGCGTCGGATCCATTTATCGCTCTTGATGCTCATGGTGTGCCTTTATGTCAATGCTGCTTATTTTAGGGGGTCCGCCAGCCCGTGGCTGGCGGTACCTCAACAGCAGCTGGCACACATGCCAAGGCACTGGGTTCAGCGGCTGATGCGCCCCACCACGCCCTGCACCAGGTAGTTCATATTCAGGATCTGGGCATCGCTCAGGTTTTGGCCTGCGGGCAAAACCGCTTTGCCTTCGTTATCGCTGATTGGACCGGTGAAAGGCCGCAATTTGCCCGCCCCCACAGCCTTTTGTTTGGCTGATATTTCTTCCTGAACATTCTTGGGCACCTTGGAGCCAAAGTCGCCCACGCGGATCATGCCATCCTTCACGCCACCCCACACACTGCCCGAAGTCCAAGTGCCTGCCTGTGCCGCTTTGACACGTGCGGTGTAGTAATCGCCCCACTGGTGCGTCACGGCAATGATCTGGGCATCCGGCCCAATCTTGCGCATGTCCGAGTGGTAAGCCACCGCCATTTTTCCGCGCTCTTGCGCCGCCGCCATCACAGCGGTCGAACCGGTGTGAAAAGCGATCACATCCACATCCTGGTTGAACAAGGCCATGGCCGCTTCGCGCTCTTTCGGTGGGTCAAACCAAGCGTTGAGCCAAACCACTTTGACGGTGGCTTTCGGATTGACCGATCGCATACCCAAAGTGAAGGCGTTGATGCCCTGCAACACTTCGGGAATCGGGAAACCCGCAACATAGCCCGCCACGTTGGACTTCGTCATGCGCCCGGCGGCAATGCCCGCCAGATAGCGACCTTCGTAATAACGGGCGTTCGATGCCGCCACGTTGGGGGCCGTCTTGAAACCCGTGACCGACTCGAATTTCACATTTGGAAACTCTTTGGCCACCTTGAGCGTGGGCTCCATGAACCCAAAGCTGGGCGTGAAAACGATCTGATGGCCCTGCTGAGCCAGATCACGGATCACGCGCTCCGCGTCAGCGCCCTCGGCCACATCGGCCACAAAAGTAGTCTTGACCTGATCACCCAAAGCCCGCTCAACAGCCTTGCGGCCCTCGTCGTGCTGCTTGGTCCAACCCGCCTCGGTGATGGGCGAGACATAGACAAAACCCGCCTTGATGGGCTCGCTGGCCTTGCTGGAAGTTTGCGCCTGAACGGCAGGAAGAAAAAAGCAGGCGGCCACGAGCGTGGCTGCGAGGTTTTTATACATGGTAGTCCTCTACATGGCCCCGGTGATGCACAAAACGAAGCCCGCCGGGGCAGCGGGCTTTGAGGGTGGGATTTTAACTGGCGCATGAAGGCCTTGTCCGGCATTTACCTTGGAGCCTGTCTCGGTCTGTCACCCACAATAACTTTTCAAGACAAATCTTCCACCGGATAAATCGCAGCGGCTACGGGGCATCCGGTTCGATCTTTCAGCGAGGCCAACGCGCTGCTCAAATCATCACCTCGCATACTTTGCGTCAATGCCACCCAGGCTTTGCGTTGCGGCCCATCAGGGTGTGGCACTTGTGCCATGTGTTGCACCTCCACACCATGCGCCTGCAACCACCTTGGCCATTCGACCTGAAATTCTGAGTGCTCACCCAACTCAAACCTGAGGTAATGCCTGGTGGCCACTTGTCCGATAGGCAACACGGGCCAGCGTCGAACCGCACCCGGCTGCACCGCACGGTGCGGCACACGCAAAACCGCCAGCCGGGCATCGCCCGCAGCACCGCATCGAGCCACATCGATCAGATCGGCCACCACGGCAGACGCCGTGGTCTGAGAACCTGCGCCCGCACCGTAGTGAAAAGTCGGTCCTGCCGCATCCGTGTTCACCCAGATGCCGTTCATGGAGCCCTTCACTTGCGCCAGCCAATGCGCCTGCGGCACCAGCGTTGGGTGCACACGCACCTCGATGGCATCCGCCCCTTGCCGAGCAATGCCCAGCAATTTGATACGGTAGCCAAGCGCTTGAGCGCACACCATGTCCCAAGGGTCCAAAGCCGTGATGCCCTGCGCGTGCACCTGGGCAAACAGCACATCAGCACCAAAAGCATTGGACGCCAGCAAGGCAGTTTTGTGGGCCGCATCAATCCCTTCGACATCAAAAGACGGATCGGCCTCGGCATAACCCAGCTCGGTGGCTTGGCGCAATGCCGCTGCAAAATCCAAACCTTCTCCCTCCATTTTGGAGAGGATGAAATTGCTGGTGCCATTCACAATGCCCACCACCTCGTGGATGCGGTTGGCAGCCAAGCCCTCACGCAAGGCTTTGATGATGGGGATGCTCACCGCCACCGCAGCTTCGTAGGCCACCACCACACCACGGGCATCAGCCGCAGCAAAGATCTCGGCTCCGTGCTCGGCCAGCAAGGCCTTGTTGGCGGTGACCACATGCTTGCCTTGGGCGATGGCTTCGAGCACCAAGTCTTTGGCCAGCCCCACACCGCCCATGACCTCCACCACCACATCAATGTCCGGGTGCTGCACCAAAACCCAAGGGTCACTCACCAAGACCACATCGGGCCCGACCACCTGCGCGGCCTTGTTCAAGTTACGCGCGGTGGCCATGACCAAGCGGATCGGCCGACCGGCACGCTGGGCAATCAATTCGGCATTGCGTGTGAGCACCTGGCAAGTACCCGAACCCACCACGCCGGTGCCGATCAGCCCCACACGCAAAGCGCCAAAGCACGATGCATTCAAAGCGTAGGTTGCCGCAGAAAAAGAAAAATTTTGAAACATGCAAATCTCCAAACAGTTGAACCCAGCTGCCGGGGCTGGTTTGTTTGGAAATCCACCAGAGGGCAGCCAGTAAGGCCACCCGCGCGAACTCAGGTGGCCGCGTTGGTTGTGGTGGTAATCATGTTGAACTGCTCATGCAAACAAGCCCATAAAGCCCTGCCGCGCGCTGATGGAGCGCAAGCGATGCCCATGTGGTGGATGATTGCAAAAGAATTCAACATGGCTTGGAGTTTATCGCAAATGATCGTCCATGAGCGGCTTCACACCAGCACCTGCTGCTCCAGTGCTTTGCTCCAATGCAGCACCTCTACGCCTTTGCGCAAACCGGAAGTCCAAAATGGATCACTCTGCATCAACTGGTGAACGCTGTCTTTGGACTCGGCCTCCAAGATCCACAAGTCGCCCTTAGGCACTTGCTCAGGCTCTGCACGCAAGCTGCCCGCCACGCGGACTTGCGTTTGATGTGCGGCAACCCAGTCGATGTGGGCCTGCAAATGGGCGGCACGCAAAGCGCCTTGATCGGGTCGGTCGGTGAATAAAACGGCAAACAACATGGTCAATTCTCCTTGGTTCAAACCCTGGGCATCCACCCAGTTCTCAAAGCATGCGCCCAATCAGGACGGTCGCGCTTTTCTGCCAAGAGCGCCATGGATTCATGGTCATAGGGCACGCTGATCAACTCACAACGCCAGTGCCCATTCGTTTTTTCGACCACTGCATAACGTGCATCAGGGCTGCCGTTCTCTATGCGATGGAACGGGGAAAAAGGGTAAGGGTGATTGTCATCGTATGCAGGTAAGCCGACACTGCCCGGGTTGATGATAAGCAACTTAGAACTCAAGCGAACCACCCTAGGCACATGGCTGTGACCGCAGGCCAGCAAGCGGATGTGTTCGGGTATTCGTCCGTCCAAACGCTCTTCAATCTCTGTCACGCTTGCCAGTCGGGCCGCTTCGCCTTCGGGTGTCTCCAGCAAATATTCGATGTCGCTGCGAGGACTTCCATGGCACAGCGCCACATCATGTCCCAATTGTTCAGGCCAAATTTTTGCCGTGTGCAGCCGGGGGTCGGCCGAGTCAGCGTGCGACTCCAACCAATTTTTGACCAACGTGTTCAGTTGACCCGATGTGTAAGCATCCGACAAGTTCTGACGCTCAATCGGCAAGCGCAACACCTGACGCTCATGATTGCCTGCGACATGCAACCAAGGTAAATGTTGAAGTCGGTCTGCGGTCTCCAGGGGAAGCAATGGGCCACTCAAGCTGTCACCCAAATTCACCACACACAGAATTTTTCGATGATTCATATCGGCAATCACTGCGTCCAAAGCAGCCAAATTGCCATGGATATCTGAAACAAATGCCAAACGCATCACGCCTCCTTTTGGTATGTTTTATTCCTGACCGACCACCCAGCCGTGACCGGCTCGCGTCAGTCTGTATTTTTGTAAGCGGCTGTTGGGTTTAGCGGGGACCGTCATCTGTATCAGATTGGCCTGCAACGCTGGCAGCAAATGCAGTGCCAGAAAATTAGGCCGATGAAACAAACCCAAGGACTGCATCAACTCCTGCAAACTCAATGTCTGACCGCCTAGCGCAACAAGCAGACGTGCGACTTGTTCGGTGACTTACTCGGTGACTGCAGAGGTAGCTTGTTCGCTTTGTACCTGCCCCACCCTAAGCGCCCTCAAATACGCGGGATCAAACGGGAACTCCAGCCACATGTCGTACGGGTCATAGCGGAGCACTGGCTTGGGCGAACTCACCACTTGCCCCTTGCCGTTCACCCCCAGCAGCAAGCGCCCACCTTACGCATTGGCAAAGCCGCACACCCAACGCAAATAGTCATCGCGCCAGGTTTCTTTCTATTCGGTGTGCTGGGATTCTTGCTTGAGCATCGCGCCATTTGACAGGCAAACCCTCAATCCTGCTCCGAAAACCCCTGAAAACAAGCCTTCAATTCATGCATCCAGCGGTGCTTGTCCGTCTCGGGCGCAAAGCTCGCTTGGATGCTGTTGGCGGCCAGTTGGTAGGCTTGCTGAGCGTTCAGGTGCAGTGCGGCAAAGGTCTGCACATAGTTGTCGTTCAAGTAACCGCCAAAGTAAGCGGGGTCGTCCGAATTGATGGTGACGCACAAGCCTGCGTCCAACATCTGGCCCAGGTTGTGATCGGCCAAAGTTTTGAACACGCAGAGCTTGAGGTTGGATAAGGGGCACACGGTGAGCGGCATCTGTTCATCGGCCAAGCGTTTCATCAACGCCGCATCGTGGATGGCTTGCACGCCGTGGTCGATGCGCTCGACTTGCAGCACGTCCAAGGCGCTCCAGATGTAGGCGGGCGGGCCCTCTTCGCCCGCATGGGCCACGACATGCAGGCCCAGTTCACGGGCACGGGCAAAGGCGCGGGCAAACTTTTCGGGCGGATGGCCCAGCTCGCTGGAGTCAAGCCCCACGCCGATGAAGTGTTCACGCCAAGGCATGGCTTCTTCGAGTGTGGCCAGCGCGTCGTCTTCCGACAGGTGACGCAAAAAACACAAGATCAAATCGGCGCTGATGCCCAAGTTTGTCTGCGCATCGCGGCAAGCCCGGTGCAAGCCCTCAATCACCACCCCCATGGGCACACCCCGGCTGGTGTGGGTTTGTGGGTCAAAAAACAACTCGGCCCGCACCACATGGTCAGCAGCGGTTTTTTCAAAATAGGCCCAGGCCATGTCGTAAAAGTCCTGCTCATGCAGCAGCACACTGGCCCCGGCGTAATACAGGTCCAAAAAACTTTGCAAGTTGGTGAAGGCGTAGGCGCTGCGCAGGGCGGTCACATCGGCATAAGGCAACTGCACGCCGTTGCGCTGGGCCAAGGCAAAAATCAACTCAGGTTCGAGCGAGCCTTCGATGTGGATGTGCAGCTCGGCCTTGGGCATGACTTTGAGCAATGCAGGCAAGCGACTGGACGGGATGGCGTGAACTTTGAACATGCGAATTGCCCCATGAAGACGTGAGCTGAAATGTTAAGCCCGCGACAAGAAAAAAAGCTGCCCGAAAGCAGCCTTTGGAAGGGCTTGAATGACCGGCAGGCCATTCAAACCAACACTTACTTAGCGCCAGGGATCTTGCCTTCGACGCCCTTGACGTAGAACATCACACCGCCCAAGAACTTGTCGTCAGCGACAGCGTCTTTGGCCAGCACTTCTTTGCCGTCTTGACCCACGATCGGACCTTTCCAAATCGTGAAGCTGCCGTCTTTCAGACCGGCTTTGATCTCGTCGATCTTTTTCTTGGTGTCTTCTGGCACGTCAGCGGCCACGTTGACCATGTCGATTGCGCCTTCTTTCACGCCCCACCAGCTTTGACCGGTGCTCCACTTGCCTTCCAGGGCTTCACCAACGGCCTTGACGTAGTAAGGACCCCAGTTGATCACAGCCGAACCCAAGTGGGCCTTGGGGCCGTAGGCGGTCATGTCGGAGTCCCAACCGAAGGCGCGCTTGCCCATTTTTTCGGCGGTCTGTAGCACGGCCGAGGAGTCGGTGTTTTGCATCAACACGTCCGCGCCGCCGTTGATCAGCGATGTGGCGGCTTCGGTTTCTTTCGGTGGGTTGAACCACTCATTGACCCACACCACTTTGGTCTTGACCTTGGGGTTGACCGACTGAGCGCCCATGGTGAAGCTGTTGATGTTGCGCACCACTTCAGGAATGGCGATCGATGCCACCACACCCAGGGTGTTGGTCTTGGTCATCTTGCCCGCAATCACGCCAGCCATGTACGCGCCTTCGTAAGTGCGGCTGTCGTAGGTGCGCATGTTGTCAGCGGTTTTGTAACCGGTGGCGTGCTCAAACTTGATGTCTTTGTGGTCGGCCGCGACTTTGAGCATGGGCTCCATGTAGCCGAAGGTGGTGCCAAAAATCAGCTTGTTGCCTTGACCGACCAGGTCACGGAACACGCGCTCCGCATCAGCCGCTTCAGGCACCTTTTCGACGAAGGTGGTGACGACCTTGTCGCCAAATTCCTTCTCGATGGCCTTGCGGCCGTTGTCGTGCGCAAAGGTCCAGCCACCGTCGCCGACCGGGCCGACATAGGCAAACGCAATCTTCAGGGGCTCGGCCTTGGCCGCAGCGGGAGCTTCAGCCTTCGGAGCTTCTTCTTTTTTGCCACAGCCCACCAGTGCAGCGGCGGCCACAGCGGTCAGGGCCACCATCTTGACGATAGAGCGCTTGGAAATGTCGGTCATGTCAGGTCCTTTTGAACAAAGTTACGGGGGTTGAAAAATCAGATTATGAACCGGGATAAAACGGTTTACCCAGCGAGGCAGGCATGTTCACGCGAATCCAGCTCGGATTGCGCGAGATCAACGCCAACACGACGATGGTGGCCATGTAAGGCAGCGCCGTGAGCAACTGACTGGGCACCTCGACGCCCACCCCTTGCAAATGGAACTGCAGCATGGTCACACCAC
>CAYRBW010000048.1:0-13445 GCA_964422575.1 uncultured Limnohabitans sp. | reverse complement strand
CGGCAAAACGTCAGACGCATGCCCAACTCAAGATGCTCGGCCACCGCCACCCCCTGACGCGTGGGGTCCAGGCCCACAATGTGCCGCACCAACACATCATTGCCCAAATTGCCTGCTCGGCCCACCCCCGACTGCCCGGAGGGACTGAGCCCCACCAAGGTTGAACGCACCACCGGAATCGCTTTTTGCGGCTCGTTCAAGTTGATGTTCAATTCATCCAGCAGCACATCCAGTGCAGCCTCGCCGTTGAGCTTGAGCACCAAGTGCTGATCGGCCTCGGTGATCTCGCGTTCGGGGGCAATGGGCTGACAGCCTTGCGTCACGCGCGACAGCAAATGCACCTGCGATGAAAAAGCCACGCCACTCAGGCCACCTTCAAAGACTCCGCCTGCCGCCAAGCTTTGGGGCTGGTTGGCGCTGATGGCGAACTGCACACTGCGGGTGCGGCTGGAGGTCAAGCCTCCAAACAAATACCCCTGCTGCGTGCGCCCCGCCATTTCGGCAATCAGTTCGGCCAGATCGGGCGTGGCCGGATCGGCGTGCACCAACGCGGCATCGGCCCAATCGGCAGGCAATGGTGATACGCCCGAAAACACACGGTATTGTGCAGGCGGCACGTTACACAACATGACGGCCAAAGCCGGTTCATCAAAGTATTCGGCGTTGTTGACGGCAACGCCCACACCCACGGTGCCCGCCCAATCGGTGACTTCGGGTAACTCTTGGCGTAAATGGTCCAGCAGCGCTTGGGCCTCTTGGGCGTAATGGTCCGTGATGTAAACCAGCGCCAACCGGGGCTCGGCCGCGTAGTCGGGCAGCGTCATTTGTGCCCGCAACTGGGCCAACACCAATCCTGCGGCCATACGCCACTGCGGATGGGTGGCGTGACCGTAGGGAAACAGCTTCATGGCGCTTTGCGTTTGGCAGCCGCCTTGCGCGGCGCAGCTTTGGCAGCTGGTTTGCGTTTGGCAGCGGCAGTCTTCTTGGCTGCGGCCTTTTTGGCAGGGGTCGGTTTTTTGCTAGCAGCTGACGTGCTCGCCCCTTTGGCCGTCATGCCCGTCTTCATGGCTTCAGCGGCCACGTCTTTGACGGCAGCGGCTGCAATGTTTTGAAACTGTTGGGTCAATGCGCCCCACCACTGCATCGGGTCCACCGCAGGCTTGGCCGAGGCTGCGCCAGCCGAGGGCGCTGCGGGCTCTTCTTTCACTGCATCGGGTGCCGCCTGAACGGGTTCGGAATCTGGCGCTGCCTCAGGTGCAGCAGCCTGTGGCTCGGGCGCAGGTGCTTTGGCTGTGAAAGCCTTGGCCAGATCGGCCATGCTCACATTCATGCTCTGCAGGGTGGACAGTGTCATCTTTTGCACCTCCATCGCCTGGATGGTGGCCTTGAGCGCCGTGGTGTTTTGCTCCAACCAGAACAACACCGACTTGAGCTCTTGAATGCGCTTGTCGATCTCTTCCACACTCAAAGTGGGCGCGACCCAGCTGGCCATGCCTGGCACCGCGCCAGTGCCCGCTGCAGGGGCCGCTTGTGCGACGGTCTTTGACAGGTTTTGTAAGAAGTCAAACCCTGGTACGAATTTGCCGAAGCCGAAGGCGGATGAGTCGGTCATGGTATCTCCTGAAGAAGGACTGGGTAAAGCTTACCTCATGAAACTTTCAGGACGCATGGGCACCATCAGATGCCTCTTGCGTACTCAATGGCCCAGAGTGGCCACACGCTCACACATCGCTTGGCAAATGTTGACAATATGCTTGTCCGCAATGGCATAGAAAATCTGCACGCCATCACGTCGTTTGCGCACCAAGCCAGCCCTATAAAGCAGGTTCAAGTGCTGCGACATATTGGGCTGGGTGGTCTGCACATCTGCCAGTAACTGTCCAACATTTTTTTCGCCATGGCAAAGGCTGCTCAAGATGAGCAAGCGCATGGGCGCCGAAAGCACAGCGAAGACATGCGCTGCATCTTCCAGCAAGTTTTCCAAGTCAGGACGATTCAAGGCGTTCATCACACTTCACTGCAACAGTTCAAAAAAGGAGCGCTCACTGGATCACTCCTGCACAAAGACACGTGCTTTACGAGGGGTCAAGACCAGCGTCTCACCTTCCTTGAAGTCTTGTTGCCGATATTGCGAAGCCGAAAGTTGAGCTTCGATGACCGCATCTTTGCCAAACATGCCCTGCTCCACGGGCTCCAACTCCAGTCTGGCCACAGGGCCCACCACCATGGCGCGGCTGAGCTTGGCCACGATGCCGGAGTGGGCGCTGCCTGGTGTGTAACGGGTCACATCAAGGTCGTGTGGGCGCACATAAGCGAAGGCCTTGGCATCTTGCACCTGACCATGCTCCGGACTGTCCAGACGCACCGCGTGGTGGTCGGCACCGATCAGCATCTCACCTTCGTGCGCACGGCCATGGAACAGGTTCACATCGCCCAAAAAGCCATACACAAAGGGGCTGGCGGGGTGGTCCCACACGTCTTGCGGCGAGCCGATCTGCTCGATGTTGCCCTTGTACATCAGCACCACCCGGTCGGCCACTTCGAGCGCCTCTTCCTGGTCGTGTGTCACAAAAATGCTGGTCACATGCAGTTCATCGTGCAGGCGGCGCAGCCAGCGGCGCAACTCCTTGCGCACCTTGGCGTCCAACGCACCAAAGGGTTCGTCCAGCAACAACACCTTCGGCTCGACGGCCAGCGCACGGGCCAGCGCAATGCGTTGGCGTTGACCGCCCGACAGTTGCGAGGGGTAACGGTCGGCCAGCCAATCGAGCTGCACCAAGCCCAGCAACTCGTGCACCTTGCGTTTGATTTCGGACTCGCTCGGGCGTTCTTTGCGAGGTTTGACGCGCAGACCAAAAGCCACGTTTTCAAACACCGTCATGTGGCGGAACAAGGCATAGTGCTGGAACACAAAACCCACTTGGCGCTCGCGCACATGGACGTGCGTGGTGTCTGCGCCGCTGAAGCCAATGGTGCCGCCGTCTGCTGTTTCCAGGCCTGCAATGATGCGCAGCAGCGTGGTCTTGCCGCAACCCGATGGGCCCAGCAAAGCGACGAGTTCGCCCGACTCGATGTCGAGGCTGACGTTGTTCAGCGCGGTGAAGTCACCAAACTGTTTCTGGACGTTGCGAATTTCGATGCTCATGATTCAAATGCTTTCCGTCGGATTCAAACGACAGCGCCAGGGTTCGATGCCAAAGGACGCTCGGGTGGTGTGTCGGCAGCGGCCTTGAGTTCTTGCTCATGCCGCCACTCGATCACCGACTTGATGACCAAGGTGACCAACGCCAACAGGGCCAGCAGCGAGGCCACGGCGAAGGCGGCTACAGACTGGTACTCGTTGTACAAAATTTCTACATGCAGCGGCATGGTGTTGGTTTGCCCACGGATATGGCCCGAAACCACCGACACCGCACCAAACTCACCCATGGCCCGCGCATTGCACAAGATGACGCCATAGAGCAGGCCCCACCTGATGTTGGGCAGCGTGACATACCAAAAGGTCTGCCAACCGGTCGCACCCAGCACGATGGCGACTTGCTCTTCATCGTTGCCTTGCGCTTGCATGAGCGGAATCAACTCTCGGGCAATGAAAGGAAACGTGACAAACACGGTCGCCAACACAATGCCCGGCACGGCAAACACGATCTTGATGTCGTGCGCCTGCAGCCAAGGGCCAAACCAGCCCTGCGCACCAAACATCAGCACATAAATCAAACCCGCCACCACGGGCGAGACCGAAAACGGCAAGTCCACCAGCGTGGTCAAGAAGGCTTTGCCCTTGAATTCGTATTTGGCGATGGCCCAAGCGGCGCTGACACCAAACACCAAGTTCAGCGGCACCGCAATCGCGGCGGTGATCAGCGTGAGCCGGATAGCTGACCAGGCATCGGGCTCTTTGAGGGCTTCGACGTAGGCGTCCAAGCCCTTGCGCAAGGCTTCGGTGAACACCGCAGCCAGTGGCAACACCAAAAACAAAAACATGAAGGTCAAGGCCACGCCGATCAGCGTGTAGCGCACCCATGCGGGTTCGGTGGTGCCGGCTTGGGCGCGGCGTGCAGAAGGGTTCAAGGCAGCGGCGCTCATGCGGGCGCTCATGCGGGCGCTCCTGTGTGGCGGCGCTGCCAGGCCTGCAAGGCGTTGATGATCAGCAGCAAGACGAACGAAAACACCAACATCACCAAAGCCACCGCAGTGGCACCGGCATAGTCGTATTGTTCGAGCTTGCCGATGATGATGAGGGGTGTGATTTCCGAAATCATGGGCATGTTGCCCGCAATGAAAATCACCGAGCCGTATTCCCCAATCGCACGCGCAAAGGCCATGGCAAATCCGGTCAACAGTGCAGGCGCGATGGATGGGAAGATGACCTTGATGAAGGTCTGCCAGCGGGTGGCCCCCAGGCAGGTCGCGGCTTCTTCGAGTTCTTTTTCAGCGTCTTCCAGCACGGGCTGCACGGTGCGTACCACAAAGGGCAAGCCGATAAAAATCAACGCAATCACCACCCCGTTGGGGTTGAAGGCCAGCTGAATGCCCAATGGCTCCAAGTACTGCCCCACCCAGCCGTTGCCCGCCAGCAGCGCCGTGAGCGAAATGCCCGCCACCGCCGTGGGCAAAGCGAAGGGCAAGTCCACCAACGCGTCGATGATTTTTTTGCCGAAAAAGTTGTAGCGCACCAGCACCCAAGCCACCAGCAAGCCAAACACCACATTGACCAGCGCCGCAATCAAGGACGCGCCAAAGGTCAGGCGGTACGAGGCCATGACGCGTGGACCGGTGACGGCTGTCCAGAACTGCTCCCAGGTCAGGGTGAAGGTTTTGAAAAACAGCGCCGACAGGGGGATCAACACGATCAGGCTCAGGTAAAAGATGGTGAAGCCCAGGGTCAAATGGAATCCGGGCAACACTTTGGCTGGCGCCCGCCGTTTGGCGGGTGCCGCAATGGGCAATGCAGTCATGGAGATAACTTATTTGACGGTGTAGATCTTGTCGAACTGACCGCCGTCGTTGAAATGGACTTTTTGCGCTTCGGCCAAAGAGCCAAACAACTCTTGCACGGTGAACAGCTGAATCGGTTTGAAGGTGCTGGCGTACTTCTTCAAGATGGCCGGGTTGCGCGGGCGCAGAGCGTGCTTGGCGGCGATCTCTTGCGCTTCGTCTGAATACAGGTAGTTCAGGTAAGCCTTGGCCAGATCGGCCGTGCCTTTTTTGGTGACCGTTCGCTCGACCACGGCCACCGGGTTCTCGGCCACGATGCTGATGGACGGGTGCACCGCATCCACCTTGCCTGCGCCAAACTCGTTGTCCACCGAGACCACCTCGGACTCAAAGGTCACCAGCACATCGCCAATGTTGCGCTGCAAAAAGATCGTGGTCGCATCGCGCCCGCCCTTGGCCAAGACCGGTACGTTCTTGTAGAGCTTGCTCACAAATTCGGCTGCATCCGCATCCGAGCCACCTTTTTTCTTTGCATAACCCCAAGCCGCCAAATAAGCCATGCGGCCGTTACCACCCGTTTTGGGGTTGACCACGATCACCTTGATGCCGGGCTTGACCAGATCGTCCCAGTCCTTGATGCCTTTGGGGTTGCCGTTGCGTGTGAGGAAAAGCATGGTCGAGGTGGTGGGCGCGGCATTGTGGGCAAAGCGCTTGTTCCAGTCTTTGGCCACGATGCCGGTGCTGGCCAAAAAGTCCACATCGGTGGTGGTGTTCATGGTCACCACATCGGCGTCCAGACCGTCGTTCACAGCGCGCGCTTGCGCACTGGAGCCGCCGTGGGCTTGGTCGATCTTGATGTCCTTGCCGGTGGTTTTTTTGTAGTTGGCAACGAATGCGGCGTTGTAGTCTTTGTAGAACTCGCGCGCCACGTCATACGAGGCGTTGAGCAAAGTCTGGGCGCTGACAGCGAAGCCCGACAAAGACAGGGCGGAGACTAAAGCGAGGTGCGTGATTTTTTTCATGCTGTTTCCAATTGAGATTCAGAGGCACCGCTCCACGAGAGGGATGCGGTCAAGGATTGCAAAAGCGCCAGGCCCAATGGCCATTCGCCAAAGCCGGCTTCGATGTTGATGTGCCCTGCGTTTTGCAGCCGCACAACCTCGCTGCCCCAAGAGCGGGCATAGGCCCCTGCGGTGCGCACGGGGCAAAAAGGGTCATTGGTGCTGGCCACCACGATGCTTCGATAGGGCAAGGGTTGGTAAGGCACAGGGGCAAAGTCCGCCAAGGGACCGCGGCGCTCCGGATCGGCTGGGGCCACCAGCAAAGCACCATGGACCCGCCGAACGGCCTCAGCGGGCAAATGGGTGGTGGCGATGCAACCCAAGCTGTGCGCCGCGATCACCACGGGCCCCGGCTGCTCCAAGATGACGTGAGCAATCGAGGCCACCCAAGCGCTACGCACCGGGAAGTTCCAGTCGTCCTGCACCACCCGCACAGCACCCGGCAAGGACTCAGCCCAAAGGCTTTGCCAGTGGCCTGGGCCAGAATCGCGCCAGCCGGGAACGATGACAATGATGGGTGAAGAAGACATGCGGGTAATTGTCTTGGTCGCCCTTTAAAACCCAAACTATTTTTTTATTCTTTGTTAATGACTAAAAAAGATAAGCAACCACCTCAACGGACAAAGACCTCGGGCAGCTTGTCTTTGAGGTTGGCCCGCTCCAGCGTGTCGGTGACCACACCGTTTCTACAAGACGCGTCGGGGTTTCAGTGTCAGGCCCACATGAAATGGCGGTCAACGGCGGGTCCTGATACTTTAGGGCCGTCGGTCAAACTCACTGGTGCGTGTTCGATGAATGTCTGCTTCTGGCCAATTGAGGCCACCTGATGAGCACAGAGACTGCTCAATTCTGCCCACCCCCCCAACCTATAAATCCATCATCCCATCACCTCTCAATACCGTCCCCCACAAACAAAAAACCCCACGGCTTTCGCCGTGGGTCAAATGGACCCGCGAAGGTTCAGGAATGGTTTGAAAACGGCGCGGCCAATAGCTTCAACGTCATGCCCCCCATGCTGCCCGAATCACTGAACAACTTTGTGGATCTGGTGATCCCCGAGCTGCAACGCCGTGGCTTGTTCCGCACCGCCCACGAAGGCACCACCCTGTACGAAAAACTGGGCTTGACGCAGCCTGAGAGCCGGTATGCGAATGTGAAGAAAGTGGCTTGAATTCCTGTAGGTCGGCTGCTTCAGCTCCGACACACGCTTTTTAAATACGGCGAATTCGCCGCAATTAAAAAAATCAGACGCGCCCAGTCACCGCCCACCGCCCACTGGCTTCGTACCAAGTGCCACGGCCCACGCCGTGTTTGGCCAGGTGACCCTCTTTGACGAGTTTGGCCAAATGCACCTTGATGGTGGCGCGGTTCGCACCGGTTTGTTGTTCGGCTTGTGCTGTGGTCAGTTGGCCATGGGCCTTGACCAAGGCCAGTAGATCGACCGAGAGCTTGGGCAACAGTTGGGACAACATTTTTTCGCGTTCGACTTTTTCACCCAGCCGTTTGACTTGGGATGCCAACGATGAAAGGAAAAACACCAGCCAGGGCTGCCAGTTGGGTTGGTCGGTGCGGATGGTGGATTGTGTTTGCAGCAGGGCGATGTAATAGCCACCCTTGTTTTGTTCAATGATGCTTTCGAGTGAGCTGTAGGGCACATAGCTGTAGCCAAACTGGAGCATGAGCAGCGCGGTCAGGATGCGCGACAAGCGGCCATTACCATCTTCAAACGGATGAATTTCCAGAAAAACCACGACGAAAATGGCCACGATCAACAGCGGGTGCAGGGTTTTGTGGTCGCGTGCATGACGCGCCCAGTCCACCAGTTCTTGCATCAGCCGTGGCGTGTCAAACGGAGAAGCTGTTTCAAAGACCACCGCCACCTGTTCGCCCTTTTCGTTGAAGGCGGCGACGTTGTTGGAGATTTTTTTGTAGTGTCCTTGATGGTGCGTGTCTTTGTTGCTGTATTGAAGCAGGTCGCGGTGAAGCTGCAGAATGTGGTTTTCGTTGAACGGAATGTGTTCCCAGGATGCGTAAAGCAGTTCCATCACATCGGCATAGCCCGCGACTTCTTGCTCGTCTCGGGTGGTGAACTTTTTGACCTTGATGTTCGAAAGCAAGACATCGACCTCGGCATTGCTCAGTTTGCTGCCTTCAATGCGGGTGGATGAAGCCACGCTTTCGATGGTGGCCACACGGCGCAATGCCAACAGTCGCTCTGGTGCCAGTGAGCCCAGAGCCCGCCATGCCCCTTTGAACTCGTCAATTTGGGCGATCAGCGACAGCACTTCGGGGGTGATCTGGAGGGTGTCTGTTTTGAACATACCCGTGAATATAGCCATAAATATCCACAAATAGCCATAAATGCCCACGACTTACCCATGGCCAGCAGCGCTTCACTTTGCGCGCAGGGCAAGCCGCAAGATGCGGCGGGGTCCAAAGCCGATCATTTCTTGGTGTAAATCTGATCGAAGCTGCCGCCGTCTGCAAAGTGGGCTTTGTCGGCTTTTTCCCAGCCACCAAAAGCTTGATCGATGGTGAACAGGTTCAATTTGGGGAACTGTTTGGCGTATTTGGCCTGGGCTTTGGGCGAGATGGGGCGATAGAAGTTTTTGCCCGCGATGTCTTGTCCTTCGTCGGTGTACAGGTATTCCAGATAGGCCTGCGCCACAGCGCGGGTGCCTTTGCGGTCCACGTTTTTATCGACCACGGTCACCGCCGGTTCTGCCAAGATGCTGATGGACGGGTAGACCACATCAATCTTGTTGCCGAATTCTTTTTCCAACAAGTTGGCTTCGTTTTCCCAACTGATGAACACATCACCTTGTGCACGCTGGGCAAAGGTGATGGAGGAGCCCCGGGCCCCGGTGTCGAGCACAGGCACGTTTTTGTAGAGCGCGGCCACAAAGTCTTTGGCCTTGTCGTCGCTGCCAAATTTGCGCTTGGCGTACTCCCATGCCGCCAAATAGTTCCAGCGCGCACCGCCCGATGTTTTGGGGTTGGGCGTGATCACGCTGATGCCGGGCTTGACCAGGTCGTCCCAGTCCTTGATGCCTTTGGGGTTACCCGCACGCACCACCAGCACGATGGTCGAGGTGTAGGGCGAGCTGTTGTGCGGCAGGCGCTTTTGCCAGTCTTTGGGGATCAAGTTGCCATTTTTGTACAGGGCGTCGGTGTCACCGGCCAGCGCCAGCGTGGCCACATCAGCGTCCAGCCCGTCAATGATGGAGCGGGCCTGTTTGCCCGAGCCACCATGCGACTGCTTGAAGCTCACGTCTTGACCGGTCTTGGCTTTCCAGTGCGCGGCAAAAGCTTTGTTGAATTCGACGTACAGCTCGCGGGTGGGGTCGTAAGAGACGTTGAGCAGGCTGACAGGAGCTTGGGCTTGCACCGCCAGACCTGACAAGGTCAAGGTCAGAAGCGCAGCCAATTTAAGAAAAGGGCGTTTGGTTGTCATGAGGTCACTCCAGAAATTCACATCAAAAAGTTGATGGGATGGATTCTGGAAGTGATTCGTTAAAACTCAAACGACTGTTTTTCTATTTCTTAATGAGAGAAACATCTATGAAGTGGGTTCGTGATTTTCCGCCCGCACACGTCTTCACATTCCGGAATGCCCGCGGCACATCGCCGAATTGCCATTCGCGTGACAAAGCATCACAAACGCTGCATCGCCCGCTTGGCTGTCGCAAAAGCATTGGCCCGCATCCCGGCAAACATGTCTTTGAGAAACTGCCTGGCCAAGGGTTGTGCTTTTTCTGGCGAACCGGCATGAAAGGGCGGCTGCGGGTCGTACTCCAGATACAGCTGCACGGCCTCGGCATAAACACGGCTTTTGAGCATGACCACCAGCTTCAGGCCAAAGTCAATCCCGGCGGTCACGCCACCACCCGTGATGCGGTTGCGGTCCACCACAATGCGCCCTTTTGTGGGGATGGCTCCCAACTCTTTGAGCACGTCACGCGTGTCCCAGTAAGACGTGGCTTTGTAGCCCTTGAGCAAACCTGCCGCGCCCAAAATCAAGGACCCCGTGCACACACTGGTCACATAGCGCGCCGTTTGCCCTTTTGATTTCAGAAAGGCCAACACTTCAGGGTCTTCCATCATGGTGAAGGTGCCCGGTACGCCACCCGGCACAAACAACACGTCCAACTGTTCAGGGCACTGATCGAAGGTTGTGGTCGGCTTGACGGGAATCAACGCTGCAGGCCCTGGACTCTCGTTGCCAACGGGCTCCAGGTTTTTCCACAACAAATGGATTTCCTTGTTCATCAAGGCCTCGAACACCGTCAATGGCCCCACCAAATCCTGCAAAAACATGCCCGGATAAACCAGCATGCCAATGGTGATCTTGGGGCCTCCGATGAGGGGCGCATAACGGTCCATGGTGGCCAAATGGTGCTCATCAGCCGCTTGTTTGGAAGGCGCGGCAACGGCAGCGGGCTGCTTGGCCGATGCGGATGACATGGAGACAGCAGAAGCCCCCAACAGCGCAGAAGGCCAAGACAGCAAACGGGAAAAATAGCGACGATTCATGGTGCATTGGGCGAGGCCATTCTTGCGAATGCCCTCGCCGAGAGAGGTTGAATGAATCAGAACTGCGCAGTCACGCCCAGCACCAAAGTGCGCGGCGTGCCTGGCACCACTTGCCCACCGCCAAAGTAGGCCATGGGCGCGTAGTACTGCTTGTTGAGCAAGTTGCTCACACTGGCGCTGTACTTCATGCCGCCACGTTTGTAACTGGCCTGCGCATCCACCAAGGTGACTGCCGGTGTGAAAAACGTGTTGCTGGTGTCTCCTGCCAAGCTCGACCGATGCGTTGCACCCAAGCCCAAACCCAAACCGGTCCAATCGCCTTGGCGCACGTCGTAACGTGCAGCCACGCGCAGCGTTTGCTCGGGCACATTGAACAGGCGTTTGCCCACCCAGGCCGCATTGGTGTCTTGGCTGATTTCAGCCGTTTGATTTGTGTACGCGGCAATCCAGGCCAACGATGGTGACAGCTGCCAGCGCACATCCAAGTCCAGACCCTTGGCTTGCTGGACACCTGTCTGCACGGAAAAGCCGGGATTGAGCGGGTCAGCCACTGCGGCGTTCTTGCGCTGGATGTCAAACAAGGCGACGGTGGCGCTCAGGCCATTCCAGCCCTTGATGCGAAGGCCCAGTTCCTTTTGTTCGGCCTCTTCCATTTTGGGTGTTGTGCTGAATAAAGAGCCGGTCGGCACGCGAGACATTTCG
The DNA here is from genome assembly GCA_964422575.1 of uncultured Limnohabitans sp. Taxonomy (GTDB): domain Bacteria; phylum Pseudomonadota; class Gammaproteobacteria; order Burkholderiales; family Burkholderiaceae_C; genus Limnohabitans_A. Next base: position 2,211 of record CAYRBW010000048.1, on the reverse strand, counting down.
CTGTAACCCGCAAACACGGAGACCACATCGCTGGCATCAAAGACCGCCCCCACCCTTGGTGTGACTTTGTTGTTCGTGCTTTGGTTGTTGATGCCCCAGTCAAGGTATTGGTCTTTGGCCTCGGTGCGCGTGTGGCGCAAGCTGCCGTGCAAATGCCAAGCACCCACTTGGATTTGGTCCTGCACATAGACCACCGTTGAAGTGCTTCTGTTTTGTTGCTGATTGGCTGCAGCGGGCACCGCCGGTTCACCCCAGGCCGGACGCACATTGGTGGTCAGATCGGTCATCACCAAGGGCATGTTTGCAAAAGCCATGAAACCATCGTCTCGGGTCTCATCACGATCAACACCAAAACTGATTCGGTGCAACGCGTCACCGGATTTGACCGCTGTGGCCAAGCTCAGCTGAAGCGAATCGGAGGTCAATTTTTCCCAAAGACGGGCACCACTGAGCATCACACTGGTACCGAACCCGCCAGCACCACCATATGGAAACGGAAACACTCCACGTTGATCCACTTCCGCAGTGCTGTGCGCAGCCAAGGCCTTCAAAGTCCAATCGTCATTCAGAACCTGCGTCCACTGGACATTCAGGCCGCGTGATTTTTGTGTGGTGTCAGGCAGGCCTGTGGCCGTCACAAAGGTGCTGCGCGACAAACCTGCTGCGGGCTCGTAAGAACTCGCGTTGGCACGGGGCAAGCCCGAATAATCGACAGTGGTGTTATCCAGCATGCGGGCCTTGATGACCACTTTGGTTTTGGCGTCAGGCGACCAGGCCAGGCTGGGGTTCAAGGCGGTCTTGCGGAAAAACACACCCTGGGTTTCGCTGTCGGAGCGGTCGGTTTCGCCGTTGATGCGCAAAGCCCACGCCTCGTTCAAGGGCTGATTGAAATCGAAGTGCGCATTGCGCCGTCCATAGTTGCCGCTTTTGACACCCACTTCCCGATAAGCCTTGGCCTCAGGGTCTTTCGTCGTCACAGCGATGGTGCCGCCCACGGTGGAATAGTTGCCAATGGCTTGGCCACTGCCATACAGACCACCCGCAGGGCCTTTGATCACGTCCATTTGCTGCAAGCCCACCAGACTCTCCTGGTTCTGGAACCAGCCGGGCACGGACACACCATCGACCACCATGGCCGCATTGAAACCACGAATTTTGAAGCCCACGTTGTTGCTGTCACGCGGGTCGATCTCGTTGACGTTGCTCACGTTGCGCAACACATCCGACACCGTTTTACTGGCTTGGTCTTCGATGATCGACCGAGGAATGCTGACCACGCTCTGGGGAACCTGTTCTGCAGGCACCGAAGAACGGGTGGCAGCCTGCGTCAGTGCGGGTGTGTAACGGTCTTTACCGGCCGTGATTTCGATGGTCTGGGTTTGGGCTTGGGCCAATGTGCTGCAGCAAGCCAAGGTGGCCATGGCCACGCAAGAAAGAGGGAATGTTGTTTTCATATTCTGAACAAATCTGAGCGAGCAGGCACAGCCATGCGCGCGAAAAGAAATCACCCGTACAAATTCGGGTGAAGCCAAGTGGCCTTGCGGCGATCAGATCAGTTCAGGCGGCCCGCGAGAGGGCAAAGGCGGGGCCGTGCGTGCGGTCAGCACGGCCTCGGGCAAACGCTGCACGATGTGCGAGCGGGCATCGTGCACATGGGCCAGAGCGGCCACCGTGGGCGGCGGCAGGGCTGGCGTAGCGTGGGCGCACAGCGGGCAGTCCATGCTGCTGCGCACCTGGGCATCACTGCCCTCGCCTTGCACCACCACTTTCATGGTGCCCATGCTGGAGCACACCACGTCCAGGGTTTTGGGTTGCAGCGTGGCAGCCAAAACCGATACACCCAAAAACAGCACGTACCAGGCCAGCACGAGGCGGGTCAGGCGGCGCAGGGTTGATGAAGTGGTGAACATGCTCAGCATGTGTTTCAACGCGGCACAGACCACGGATTGCCATGCCGTGGGTTCTGTACGAAGGTCTTGTCCGTGAGTGCATTCAAAAACGCCACCAAGTCGGTGACTTCTTGCTCGCTCACTTCAAACCCGGCGATCAGCGAACTGCGCATGGGATTGGGGCCTGCAGGGGTATAGCCTACACGGCCCACCAGAGCGGCGGCTGTGATGGCAAAGATTTTCATGTGGGCTCTCTTGTGGGCAAATATCAGTAGTGTCCCAACGTTTTCACATCAGGACATCGTAAGTTAATGATTTACTT
>CAYRBW010000047.1:0-13450 GCA_964422575.1 uncultured Limnohabitans sp. | reverse complement strand
TCTTCCCGCTGATCGCACGACGCATCGTGGCGGCGGTGCAAAAGCGCAAAGTCTATGCCCGCTGGGCCGACCAGCGCCCCAAGACCTTTGACCGCAACCTGATCGTCATCGGCGGCGGCGCGGGCGGTTTGGTCAGTGCCTACATCGCAGCAGCCGTCAAGGCCAAGGTCACGCTGATCGAGGCGCACAAGATGGGCGGCGACTGTTTGAACTACGGTTGTGTGCCCAGCAAGGCTTTGATCAAAAGCGCCAAGCTGGCCCACCAAATGCGCCACGCGTCGAACTACGGCCTGAGCGATACGGCCCCGAGCTTCAGCTTCAAGGCGGTGATGCAGCGGGTGCACGACGTGATCAAAGCCATCGAGCCGCACGACAGCATTGAGCGTTACACCGGCTTGGGTGTGGAGGTGCTGCAGGGCTACGGCAGATTAGTGAACCCGTGGACGGTGGAAGTGGCTTTGAACGATGGCTCAACCCAACGCCTGACCGCCCGCAGCATCGTCATCGCCGCTGGTGCCCGCCCCTTCGTGCCGCCACTGCCCGGCTTGAACCACATCGGCTACGTGACCAGCGACACCCTGTGGGAGGAATTCGCCCAACTCGATGAAGTACCCCGACGCTTGGTGGTGTTGGGCGGCGGGCCGATTGGCTGCGAGTTGGCGCAAAGCTTTGCGCGATTGGGCTCACACGTCACGCAAGTGGAAATGGGCGCACGCATCATGGTGCGCGAAGACGTGGAGGTGAGCGAACTCGCCAAAGCCGCACTGGAGGCCGACGGCGTGCAAGTGTTGACAGGCCACATAGCGCTGAGGTGTGAATGGGTTGACGGCGAGAAGACCCTGGTGGTGGAACACGCTGGCACCGAAAAGCGCATCGTGTTTGACCAGCTGCTCTGCGCCGTGGGTCGTGTGGCGCGTTTGCAGGGTTATGGCCTGGAAGATTTGAGCATCCCCACACACCGCACTGTGGACACCAACGAGTACCTGCAAACCATCTACCCCAACATCTACGCTGCGGGCGATGTGGCAGGGCCGTTCCAGTTCACGCACACCGCTGCGCACCAGGCTTGGTATGCGGCCGTCAACGCCCTGTTTGGCGAGTGGAAGATGTTCAAGGCCGATTACTCGGTGATTCCGTGGGCCACTTTCATCGACCCCGAAGTGGCGCGTGTGGGCCTGAACGAGCAAGAAGCGAAAGAGAAAAACATCCCGTATGAAGTGACGAAGTACGGCATCGACGATCTGGACCGCGCCATTGCAGACAGCGAAGCGCACGGTTTTGTGAAGGTGCTCACCGTGCCGGGCAAAGACAAGATTTTGGGCGTGACCATCGTCGGCGCACACGCGGCAGATTTGCTGGCCGAGTACGTGCTGGCCATGAAACACGGCTTGGGCTTGAACAAAATCTTGGGCACTATCCACACCTACCCCACGATGTCGGAGGCCAACAAATACGCGGCAGGTGAATGGAAGCGGGCACACGCGCCGCAAGGCTTGCTGGCTTGGGTCAAGAAGTACCACGACTTCAAACGTGGAGCCTGAGCATGGCACGACACCTGAGTGCATTCGCCGCCGCAGGGCTCTTGGCCTTGAGCGCCCACGCCACATCGCCACTGCCCTTGTCGGGGGCTATGTCTGGACCTTTGTTGCCTTTCACCAGCCCACACAGCACCAGTGCACCAAGTTGGCGCTTTGTGGGCTTGCCCAACAAACCTGAGATCGGTGCCACGCGTTTTGAGCTGGGGCAAGTCGACGGCGTGGCCGGTGTGCAGATGCGCACCGACAAGTCGTATGGCACCTGGGCGCACGACTGGCGCGGCACCGCAGGCACGCTGCAATGGCGCTGGCGTCTGGACCAAGCCTTGAGCGGTGGCCTGCGGCCTGCCGATTTGCGGCGCAAAGACGGCGATGACGCGGCACTCAAGGTGTGTGTGATGTTTGACCATGCGCTCGATCGCGTGCCTTTTGGCGAACGCACACTGCTGCGTGTGGCGCGCTCGGTGAGCGGTGAGAACCTGCCCGCCGCCACCGTGTGTTATTTGTGGGACCCGCTGCAAGCCAGTGGCACCACAGCCGCCAACCCCTACAGCCGCCGCGTGCGCTATGTGGTGGTGCAAGGCACCGGTGCGCCGCTGCAGCAATGGTTCAGCGAATCACGCGATGTGGCGCAAGACTTCCTCATGCTGTTTGGCGATGAACTGCCTGCGGGCAGTGCCAAAACCGCGGTGCCCGCAGTGAGCGCGGTGGTGATCGGTGCGGACAGCGACAACACGCAAGCACGCAGCAGCGGCTGGGTGGCGCAGCTTCAGTGGCGCTGAGACGTGTGCGTGTGCGTCACACCAGGTGCCCGGTTTTCACCAGAATCAGGCAGCCTTCGCGGCTGGAGGGTTGGTGCATGCGTCAAACGCGAAGCCACCCAGTCCAGCGTGTGGCTGTCGAGCACGCAGCGCCGCTTGAAGTCTGTGGTGGGCATGGTGTATTTGGGGTGTTCATGTTTTCAGCATGACTGGTTCGATCGCCTCAGCTTGCGCGGTGATGCGGCCGATGATGGCGGTGTGCGCGTAGCCCGCCGCTTGCAGAGCTTGCACACAGGCCGCAGCTTGTGCAGCGGGCACGCTGGCCAGCAGGCCGCCAGCGGTCTGCGGGTCAAACAGCAGGGGGTAGCGTGGGTCGTTGATGAACTCATCGGCGTTGCGCAGCGCGCGGCGCAGGCGCACATTGGCGGGCTGTAAAGAGCTGACGATGCCCGCCTTGACGCAATCGACCGCACCGTCGAGCAAGGGCAAAGTGCTCAGCTGCAGTTCGGCGTCCACACCCGATGGGCGCGTCATCTCGATCAGGTGGCCGAGCAAACCGAAGCCGGTCAGGTCGGTGCAGGCGGTGGCACCGTGCGCTTGCAAAATTTGGGCTCCGGCTTGGTTGGACTGCAACATCGATTGCATCGCCGCATCGATCCAGCGGCCTTTGGCCGCATGCCGCGCCTGCGCAGCAAACAGGGTGCCGGTGCCCATCGGTTTGGTCAGCAGCAGCACGTCGCCTGCTTGCATGCCGCTCTTGCGCATCACGCCGTCCATCTTCTCGTCGATCAGGCCGTTGATGGCAAAGCCCAAGGCCAGCTCCGCGCCTTCGCCGGTGTGGCCGCCCACCAGGGCGCAGCCTGCGGCGTTCAGCACCTCGATCGCGCCACCCATCATTTGCGTCAGCAGGTCTTCGACCTTGCGCTCCAGCCCTGGGGGCACGGTGACCACGGCGGTGGCCGTTTGCGGCTCGGCACCCATGGCAAAAATATCGCCCAGCGCGTGGTTGGCCGCCACCTTGCCAAACAGATACGGGTCGTCGATGAAGGCCCGGAAAAAGTCCACCGTCTGGACCACGGCTTTGCCCGGCGGCACACGCACCACAGCCGCATCGTCGGGCGAGTGCAGGCCAATCAGCACATCGGGCCGCTCAACCGGTTTCAATTGACCCAAGGCGCGGGACAAAATATTGGCCCCCACTTTGGCGCCGCAACCGCCGCAGCGCATGGCGATGGCCGAGATGGCTTGCAGCGATTCTTCGGCGCTCAGTGACAAGTGGGTGGTTGGTGCTTTGCCTTGGGCGCGGATGTCTTTTAGCAACTGGCCCATCGACTGGATCGCGGTGCTGACATGGGCACCGGGGTGGCTGGGGTCCATCGCTGGCAAGTTGGTGAAGCGGCGCATGAAGTCGCGGTCAATGCGGTCTTTCCAGTGCCAGACCCAATCGCCTGCAAAACCCAGGGCACCGCGCGATGCCACGGCGTAGCGGTTGCCCGTCGAAATCAAAGCCAGCCAATGGCGCTGCGGTTTGTAAGTGACCAAGGGCTGCCCACGCAAGCTGCGGCGCAAATTGTCGGTCAGGGGTTTGCCCATGCGCACGGCAAACACACCGGCTTTTTCGAGTGGGCGGTCGACAAAAGACGCGATGTCACCGGCTGCAAACACCAGCGGGTCGTTGACCGTTTGCAGCTGTGCATTCACCTGAATGAAACCTTGTGCGTCCAGTGCCAGGCCGGTGCTTTGCAACCAGGCGGGGCCACCCGCTTGCGTGACCCACATGGTTTCGTCGGCGTCGTGTGTTCGGCCGTTTTTGGTGTGTAGGCAGCCGGGCGAGACTTGCACCACTTCGGCTTGGGTGTGCACCTCGATGTTGCGCTCGCTCAGCACCTTGGCAAAACGCGCGCGCACGGCTGGGTTGTGTGTCGGCAAGATCGTGTCAGCTGCCGTGAGCAGCACAAATTTCAGGTCTTCCGGGTTGCGCCCGAGCGCTTTGAGTTCGTTGCGCAAGCGGTATTGCATGGACAGCAGCAATTCCACCCCCCCGGCACCGCCGCCCACCACCGCAATCGTCATGCGGCCCCGGTGCGATGGCCATTGCCGCGCTTTGTCGAGCAGAGCCAGCCAGCGCTGGTTGAACTGTGCGATCGGCTTGACCGGCACGGCCAGGCTTTGCGCGCCTTCGATTTGCTGCATTTGTGGTGTGGAGCCGATGTTGATCGACAGCACGTCATACGCCACTGGCGGGCGGTTGCGGCAAATGACCTGTTGGGTTTGGCGGTCGATGCCGACCACCGCGTCGTGGTAAAGCCGGGCACCGGCAAAGGCGCACAGGCGGCCCAGGTCGATGTGCACTTCGTCAAAGCTGTAGTGGCCCGAGATGTAGCCGGGCAGCATGCCCGAGTAAGGTGTGTCGATGTCGGTGCAAATGACGGTGATGCGAACACCGGGCTCGGGCTTCATGGCGAACATGCGCAGCACGCCCACATGGCTGTGGCCGCCGCCGACCAGCACCAGGTCGCGCAGCACGGGTTGATTGGAAGATTGCATCAAAGTGTCCAAAGGTCTTGCACCCAACGGTGCAGCGCGGCGCGTTCGGCCTGCGGTTCAAACAAGGGTGCGCGCAAAGCGCACTGATGGCCCAAGTGTGCCATCAGCTTGTTCTGGTTTTGCCCAGTACGGCAGCGCAGCAGCAAATCCACCAGGCCGTGCGCGTCACCCGCTTCAAAAAGACCCGCGTAATCCGCGCCCAACAGCCCCAAGTTGCCATCAATGCGCGAGGCCAACACGGGCGTGCCGCTGCGCATCGCTTCCATCAGCACATGCGCGCCGCCTTCGAGTCGGCTGGTGTGCACCAGCAGGTGAGCGCGCTGGATGTGCTGCAAGGTTTGCCGATGCGACAAAGCACCCAGCCAGCGGTAAGAGGGGCATTGCGCCTGTGTGGCTTGTGCGGCATCGCCCAGCGCGGACTCAAGTGGCGCACCGATGTGGTCGATCAGGATGCCGCTGTCTGGTGGCAACAGGCGTGCAGCAGCCATCAGGGTGAGCGGGTCTTTTTCTTCGCGCAGATGCCCGACCATCACCACGCGCAGGTGGCGGGTGGTTTTGGGCAGGGTTTGGCGCGTACCGGTCGACTGGAAGATGACCCGTGCTTTGTTTTGGTGCTGGGGTGGCAAGGCCTTCGTGCCTAGGCCTTGCAGCACCACGAGCGACTTGGCCAGATCCAGAGACCGTTGGGCTTGGGGGTTGTGTGCAATGTCGCGGTACAAATCGGTGCCGGTCAGGGCCAGCCCCAGTCCGCGCTGGCCGTGTTGCGCGTGCCATGCTTGCACAGAAGCGGCCGAGCGCCTCGCGTGCAGCGCCAGCATGACATCGTCTTGTGTGTCTTGGGCATCGGCATCGGGCCATTGCCGCACGATGCGCACGGCGTGCGAGGTCAGCCAGTGCTGCCAGCGGTGGGCCGTTTGCCAGTTGCCGTTGTTGGCATCGGCCAAGGCGGGGCTGACGATGACCACACGGCGTTTTTGCATGTTCGGGTTATACCTGAACGGTCCAACCCGAGTGGTGTGCAGGGCAGCACTTTGGGCCGTCAGGCTGGGCACCTCGGCGCATGCGGAACGCCCGCCGGCCACGCCCTCATTTGGCCATCGAACAATGGCCACCGCTGGTGGCCTGGCCTGAACCGGCCGCGATCAGCGGGGGTTCGTTGCGCAGGTCGACCGGGTCGGAGGTCTTGAAGTCCCAAGCCAAAAAGGCGGCCAGGCTCAGCCAGAAAACCGCTTGCAGTTTGTGCGTGGTGCTCATGCGGTCTCCTTCAGAACTGGTAGTGGCGGCGAACGCGCACACCGATCAGCGTGCCTGCAAACGCCATGGGCACCCAGATCCAACCATGCAGGCTGCCGGTGGAGATGCCGCTGAGCATGGCGCCGATGTTGCAGCCAAAGGCCAGGCGTGAGCTGTAGCCCATGACAAACCCGGCCACAAGGCCAATCACCCATTGCTGCGTGGTCAGGGCCTGGCTGTTGTCGGCCGCTTTGGCCGAGACCCACAGCGCACCGCCCAGGATGCCGATGTTGGTGATGGTGGTCACGTCCATCAGCACGGTTTGGGCCAGGCGCTGCGCATTGCCCGCCTGGCCCCAAAAGCCGTTGGTGGTGGGGTCAAACACGCCGAGTGCCACCGCCCCTTTGGCCGCCCAAAGCCCACAGCCATAAACCACGCCCCAGGGCTGCCCCGCCAGCAGCAGGTTGATCGTGGCCAGCACGGCCAGTGCCACTGCGCCCACCATCCAGCGCTTGTTGAACCAGGTCTGGCCTGCACCCACCCACAGGCGGGTGGCCACCAGCACCGCGGCCAAGAGGGCCAGCGTCAAACCCAAAGCGCCGCTGGTGCCCAGCTGGTCGGTCAGGCTGATGGGGGCCATTTGACCCAGTGACAACCAGCGGTCCAGGTGCACCGAGCCCAGAAAACTGCCCAGCGCAAACAGCGGCAAGATGCCCATGTTGAGCGGCACGCCCAAACCTGCTTTGTACAAAGTGCCCGAGCCACAACCGTCGGCAATTTGCATGGTCAGGCCAAACACAAAGGCACCCACCAACAAGCTCACGCTGGGTGGCCCCAGGGCGGCATGCAGTTCAGAAAATTGCCCCAGCAGCGGCAGCGCGGCCAGGCTGGCCAGGGCCAGCAGCAGCACTTGCCCGGCAACGCCTTGTGGGTTGCGCTGCTCAATCAGCTGACGCCAACCGGTGGTGAAGCCAAAACGGGCCCCGGCCAGAGCCGCACCCATGCCCACCCCGACCAGCAGCAGCACCGACTGGCGCACCGAGACTTCAAGGATCAGGAAGATGAAAAAAGCGGCCAGGATGGCCGCTAAAGGGAGTCGTTTCATAGACCGTATTGGACCATTATTTGAAGGTTTTGGCTGTCCAGGCTTTGGCTTCTTGCAGCAGCTGGGCGGTGCGGCTGGGCACGTTGGCCATGGGCAGGCCGTTGGGGTCTTGTGACCATTCGACCATCGAGCCCGCGTAGAGCTTCACGTTTTTCTGACCCAGGACCTCGGACATGGCAAACCAGTTGGTGGCTGCCCAGTGGCCGGTGTTGCAAAAGGACACGGTTTCTTTGGCGGGGTCGATGGGGCTGGCGGCGGCGATCTTTTTGGCTTGGTCAACGGGCACAAAGGCCGAGCTGCCAGGGGCGAACCACTTGTCGTGTTGCAGGTTCACTGCGCCATCCAGCGTGCCGGCCACTTTGGCGGCAGGCGCTTTGGTTTCGCCTTTGAAGAAGGCGGCAGGGCGGGCGTCGATCAGGGCGGCGTCACCGGCCTTGACGCGCTGAACCAGCTCTTCCTTGGTGGCGATCTGGCTGTTGTCCAGCTTGGGCTGGAAGGTGCTGGCGGCGATTTTGACCACGTCGGCGTTTTGCGTCAGACCGGCTTCGCTCCAGGCCTTCAGGCCCCCGTTGAGCACCGACAGCTCTTTGAGGCCCAGCACTTTGAGCGTCCAGTAGACACGTGCCGTTGCACCAAAGTCGGTGGCGTCAGCGCCGCTGGAGACCACCACCGCATGGGTGGTAGGCGTCAGGCCCAGGCTTTGCACCAGCGTGGTCAATTTGGGCAGCTCAGGCAGTTCGCCCGGGTTGTGGGCGGGGCCGCGCCAGCGGGCATAGGGTGCGTTGACCGCACCGGCGATGTGACCGGCGGCATAGGCTTTGGCGTCGCGGATGTCGATCACGCGCACTTGCGGCAGCTTGGCTTGCAGCTCGGCGGGGCTGAGCAGGGGTTGGGCAGCACAAGCGGCAGCGCCGAAGGCCAAGCTCAGCAAAAGGGTGGAGATTTTTTTCATCAAAAGGTTGGAAGACGATGGTTCAAGATGCGCGGATTGTGAGCAAAGCGCTCCAATCATGGAACGATTATTTAGTTGATTGTATATAACCAAATCCATATAAAAGGAAGCAGCAGATGAGGAGACCAGCACAAGCGTCGTCAGCGGCGAAGTTTCTGGGCCTTGTGTTGGGCGGTCCACAGCGCTGCAGTGCCCAGCACGCTGGCCAGCAGCAACCACCACAGGGCCAAGGTGTAACCCTGCTGGGGTGACCAGAGCAGGCCCAGGGTGAGGGGCGCTGCCGCTCGAGCCAACGCAATGGGCACACCGAGCAAACCATTGAGTTGACCCACGTGGGTGCGGCTGACGTATTGCGCCATGGCCGTGCCTTTGACGATGGTGTTCAAACCATTGCCCAACCCGTAAAGGACCACAAACACCAGCGAGGCGAGCGGGTTCAGGCCACCGACCAACAACACCAAAATGCCTGCCGGGATCAGGGTGGGAATCCAGCGGTTGGCGGTGTGTACATCCCAATAGCGCTCAAACACAAACAGCAACAACCGTCCCACAACTTGGATTACACCGATTGCAGCGGGGATGCTGATGACCCAGACAGGCGACAAACCGGACTCTTGCAACAGCGCAATCATGTGCGCGGGCAGGGCCGAGGTGACCGACATCATGAGCACCATGAACAGGGCCAGCAACCAAAACGGCGACTGGCGCAGGTGTTCACGCACGGACAGGGGCGGGCGTTTTGATTCGCTTGCCGCTGGGGCGGCATGGCTTGCGCTGTGCGCAGCACCGTGCAGCAGCCAACCGTGCAAGGGCGCGCAGACCAGCAGCTGCAAAGCCGCGAAGGCCCACAGGGCATGCCGCCAACCCCACAGATCCATCCACCAGGCAAACAGCGGAATGAACACCGTGCTGGCCAAGCCACCCAAAAAAGTCAGCACGATGATGGCGCGCCGAAAGTCCTGCGGAAAGCGCCGCGTGACGACCGCAAAGGCCGGGGTGTACAGCGTGGCGGCCAAGCCCAAACCCAGCCAAATCCAGGTGCCGTAAAAGCCCATCTTTGAGCTGACAAAGCTGTGGGCCAGCAAGCCCAAGCTAACCCAGACCGAGCCCAGCGTCATCACCACACGCTCGCGCCCGGCGTCGATCCAGCGGCCCACCAGGTAAGCCATCAAGCCTTCAGCCAACAAAGCCAGACTGAACGCGAGTGAGGATTCAGCGCGCGTCATGCCCAGCTCGGCTTCGAGCGGGGTCATGAGCAATGAGAAGGTGTAAAAAACGCTGCCCCAAGTGATGAGCTGGGGCAGGGAAAGCCAGAAACTGAAAAAGGTCAGGGAAGGCAGAGCCCTGAAAGAAGCCTGTTGCATGAACCCATTATCGGGTTCAAGTCACGCGCAAGCGGTCGCGCTTTGTTCAGCGCGCCGTGACCCATTGCCAGCCTTTGGGCCATGAGAGATGTTCGGATAAAACGGGCCCACAGCGTAGCCGTCATCTCAAGTGGTGGCCTGTGGTGGTGTTGGGAGTTACAACCACGGATTGTTCAAGGCGTTGGCTAAAACCAGTGATTCAGGTTGGACAGTGTCGCAGTGCGCAGTAACGCGAACACACTCCCCAAAGGCGTGGAAATGTTTGATGGTGGCAGCACCTGGGGAAAGGCGTACACCGCCCCATGCCCACACGAGGGGTCATGGCTGTACACCGTCGCGGTGTATGCAATGGATGGCGCTGGAAATGTAATCGGACTGGGAAGCCGTGAGCTGGGCGATGCACCTTGAGGGGCTCCGCTGCAATGGCGGTTGCAGCGATTGGCGACGGTATCGGTGCTCCTATCGTTCAGATAATCCTCTTCTGTACTGAATTGCCTCTGCCACATGCGCTGTGTCAATGACTTCAGCGTCCGCAAGGTCTGCAATAGTGCGTGCGACTTTCAGCACCCGGTGATAGCTGCGCCCTGACCAGCCCAGTTTGTCCATGGCGCTCCGCAGCAGTTTGTGGGCCGCATCGCTGGGCGCGGCCAGCGTGTCGAGGTCACCCACCGACAGAGCTTGATTGGGTTTGCCTTGCCTGACCATCTGCACGGCGCGGGCAGCCACCACACGGGCACGAATGGATTCGCTGTCTTCTCCTGTGGGGCCACTGGACAGCTCATGGCTTGAGAGCGCAGGCACCGTGATCTGCATGTCAATGCGATCCAGGAGTGGCCCGGAAATCTTGCCCTGGTAACGGGCGATTTGGTCCGGGGTGCAGCGGCATTGTTTGGTGGGATGCCCCAGGTGTCCACACATGCACGGATTCATGGCGGCCACCAGCTGAAAGGCACTTTCAAAGCGCACCTGCCGCGCTGCCCGTGAGATGGTGATGTGCCCCGACTCCAGTGGTTCGCGCAAAGTCTCAAGCACCTTGCGGTCAAATTCGGGCAGTTCATCCAAAAACAAAACGCCTTCATGGGCCAGGCTGATTTCACCCGGCCGTGGGTTGCCACCACCGCCGACCAATGCCACCGCGCTGGCACTGTGATGGGGTGCCCGAAACGGGCGATGCTTCCAGTCCGGCAATGCAAAGCCGTGACTTGAAAGTGAAAGCAAAGCGGCACTCGCCAAAGCTTCGCTGCTGGTCATGGGGGGCAGCAGTCCCGGCAGCCGTTGGGCCAGCATGGACTTGCCCGCGCCGGGTGGCCCCACCATGAGCAGTGAATGTTTTCCGGCGGCACAGATTTCGAGCGCCCGCCGTGCCTCGCTTTGCCCGCGCACATCGCGCATGTCGGGGAAGGTGGCTTCTTGCGCAGTGGGCGCACTCTGAATGCGTGAGAGTTTTTCTTCGGCACTGTCCGGCAAAAGGTGCGCACACACGCGCAGCAAGTGGGTGGCTTCATACACCGCCAGACCATCCACCAGTGCCGCCTCAGAGGCGCTACCCGATGGAAGAATCAAAGGGCGCTGTTCGTGCGAATGTTCTTTGCTGATGGCATACGCCATGGCCAGTGCACCACGCACAGGGCGCAGGTCACCTGACAGGGACAGCTCGCCCGCGTATTCGTATTTCTCAGCTTCGGCCAGAGGCACTTGCCCGCTGGCCGCCAAGATGCCAATCGCAATCGGCAGATCAAAGCGGCCTGATTCTTTGGGAAGGTCGGCCGGAGCCAAGTTCACCGTGATCCGCTTGTTGTGCGGAAACTCCAAATGGCTGTTCTGGAGCGCAGCCCGCACCCGGTCTTTGCTTTCGCGCACTTCGGTGTCGGGCAGACCCACGATGGTGAAGCTGGGCAGGCCATTGGCCAGATGCACCTCCACCAGAACGGCAGGTGCAGACATGCCCGAGAGGGCGCGGCTGCGGATGGTGGCGAGTGTCATGTCTTCCTCCCATTATTTTTTGAAGCAGTGTAGAGGAAGACAGGCACAGCTGGCCTATGTTCGCGGCGCCTTAGTCCCCTGAATCCCCAGCACCTTGCACAGCGCCCACTCAATCTCGGCCAAGTCTTCAGCGCCCATGTCGGTGATGTAGCCGGACAATCGCGACTTGTCGATGGCGCGGATGTGTTCGGTGCGCACCTTTGAACTGGCGCTGACCGACGGCGTGGCGATCAGCAGCGGAAACACGGCGGGTGTCTCGGTGGTGGTGAGCGGCAAGACCACTATGGTGCGGCGATGGTCATTGATTTCTCGCACAGAGAGCACCACACAGGGGCGGCGCTTTGCTATTTCAGACCCACGGGCTGGGTCAAGCTGTGCCCAGTGAACCTGTCCGCGCTGAATGGACTTCATGTAGCCACCGCCCGCGAGGTTTTGGGCGCTTTTTCTTTTCGGGCGTTCAGCTCCATCAAAAAACGCTTTTCATCGAACTCGTCTGCGCTTGCTGCGTCATCTTCAAAAGCCAGCCAGTCGCGGTCTTCACTTTCATGCGCAGCTTCGAGCGCGGACAGGCGCAGGGCCGCTTCTTCAAGTTCACGGCTTTCGCGGTCAAGCTCCCGGCGCACCAAGTCCACCACAAACTGATTGCGTTTGCGCGAGGGGGTGCAGGCGGCCAGCCTGATGGCCAAGTCTTCCGGCAGGCGAAGGGTGATTTGCTGAATTGATTTCATGGTGCTGCAAAGATACCATCAAGGGACCAAAGATGGCAAAAGCATAACAAAAGCACGGCATCAGAACAAAAAGCGCGCCGGTATCTGGTTGCGGGTGTCCACCGAAGCAAAGGTGAAGCTGGGCACGCCATGGGCCAGATGCACCTCAACGGTGGCCGCAGGCGCTTGCAAGCCGACCAACGCTCGGCTACGCACCAAACCGAGACTCATATTCCCTCCCTGCCCCATGCTGGTGCATGGTGCGTGTCCCTGCACGCAGACCGAGCGTGCCGAACTTGTTTGGATGCCATTCCATCATGCACTGAGTGAAAGCGCACTGGTAAATGCCCCTGAAAAGGGACAGCGGGCTTGGTTGGCACGTTATCTGCTTGGAGTGATGGTCTTTTCTTCACTTTTGGAGTTCCTCATGAAAAAAATCCTCGTTCCTTCCTTGATCGCCTTGGCCATCGGTTCTTTGACTTCTGTGGCCCAAGCCCAGACCGCTCCAGCAGCCTCTGAGAGCAGCCTGTCCTTCAACGTTGGCGCCACCACCGACTACCGTTACCGTGGTATTTCCCAGTCGCGCTTGCAGCCAGCTTTGCAAGGGGGTGTGGATTACGCAGACAAGAGTGGTTTTTACGTCGGCGCTTGGGGCTCTACCATCAAGTGGATCAAAGACACCCCTGGTGTAACCAAAGGTGCCACAGAGTTGGACCTCTATGCAGGCTACAAAGGTGCTGTGGGCGATGTGGCTTATGACGTGGGTTTGTTGAGCTATGTTTACGCCGGTAACAACTATGGCAATGCCACTGCCGGTGGTACCAAAAGCGCCAACACCAATGAAGCTTATGCTGCTGTAACCCTGGGGCCAGTGACCGCCAAGTATTCACATGCTTACAGTGATTTGTTCGGCAATGCAGATACAAAAAACAGCTACTACTTGGATTTGAGTGCCTTGTTTGATTTGGGCAATGGCTACGCCTTGACGCCACATGTCGGCTATCAGAAATTCAAGAACCTTGAAGTTGCAACCTACACCGACTACTCACTGACGCTCTCCAAAGACTTGGGTGGCGGCTTGTCTGCTTCGGCTGCGGTCGTAGGCACTGATGCCGACAAAGGCTTCTACACGTTGAAAGACAAATTCAACGGCAAGTCCGGTCTGGTCGTTGGCCTGAAATACGCTTTCTGATTTTCCCCACATCGAACAAGGAGCCATCATGAAACTGGTGACCGCCATCATCAAACCCTTCAAGCTGGACG
>CAYRBW010000046.1:0-13846 GCA_964422575.1 uncultured Limnohabitans sp. | reverse complement strand
ACGTTGGGTCTCACAATAAGGAATCTCCATGCTTGCCAATTCTCTATCCCCCTGCATCACCACAACGAAGGTTGAAGAGTCTCGTGATTTCTACGTCAAACACTTTGGCACAAAAGTCACTTTCGACTGCGGCTGGTACGTCAACCTCGAATTCGGCAAGGGAGCATCTCTTCAGTTCATGGCGCCTCAACTCGACCAGCCGGTCTGTAATCCCGCTGGCTTGACTTACAACTTCAGCGTTTCCGATGTCGACGCTGAGTTTCACTCGCTCGCCGCTTCTGGTGTGGTTACCGTCATGCCACTCGAAGATCATCCTTGGGGAGATCGCGGCTTTGCCGTTCAAGACCCCAACGGCATCGTTCTTTACCTCTATTCCGAGCGGGAAGCCAGCCCTGAGTTCAAGCAATACTACAAGTCCTGACGCCATGCCCACTGATCGAATATCAAGACTACTCGAAGACATACGCCTTCTCGATCCTGAGCGCTTCGAGCTTGTGCAAGCACTGAGGAAAATCATCCTTGGTTTGGATTCCTCCATCACCGAGGAAGTGAAGTACGGCGGCATCTTGTTCTCCGCCGAGAAACCCTTTTGCGGCATCTTCTCTTACGCAAAGCACGTCTCGCTGGAGTTTGGTGCAGGCGCGTCTCTCCCGGACAAATTCAAGGTGCTTGAGGGCGAAGGCAAGTTACGCCGCCACATCAAGCTTTCGTCTGCACAGGACATCGCGGAAAAGCATGTCGGTGAGTACCTTCTTTTGGCGCTCAAGGCGTCCCCAACGCTGTGAGACCCAACACGGCGCTCAACCTCGCTCCTTTCAGTCGCTGGACGCTGCGCGATAGAGCCGCGCAGCACCGGTTAGCTCGTTAGACTTTTTTCACCCTGCCCTACTTTTTGAGGAAAACACAATGCTTGATCACATGACCTTTCGTGTAAGTGATATTGCTCGCACCAAAGCGTTCTACAGCGCAACCTTGGCTCCATTAGGCTATAGCCTGAACTTAGAAGGAAGTCACGATGGAATGAATATGCTTGGTTTCTCTCACCCAGATGCAACAGAGCCTGATGGGAAAAAGGTTGATGTTTGGTTTGTGGACGGCACCTCACCTTACGGAGGAGCTCCCGCCACAACGAGTTGCCATCTTTGCTGGAGAGCCGAGAATCGAGCGCAGGTTGATGCGTTTTATCAAGCTGCTATTGCTGCAGGTGGCAAGGATTACGGTGCCCCAGGTTTGCGCCCTCATTACCATCCCAATTATTACGGCGCGTTCGTTATCGACCCTGAGGGAAACAACATTGAGGCAGCATGTCATCTACCCGAATAAGATTCGCCGCGTTGCAAGTAATGTCTCACTCGGTAGTCCACACGGACGCTGCGCAATAAAGCCGCGCAGCGCCGGTGACTTTTACGTTAAATTTCACCTTGCCTCCAAGTATTTTGTAGATGCAATTAAGTATGCTCACATGGGACGAACCAAAGCGCAAGCTGAACCTCAAAAATCACGGGCTTGATTTCGTTGGATGTGATGCAATCTGGGACCACTTCACGGTGACTCGCGAAGACAAACGGCAAGACTATGGTGAAGAGCGCTTGGTCTGTTTTGGTCTTCTGGGGTCAGAAGCGGTTGTGATGGTTTACACCGAACGCCCGAAAGGGCCTCACGTGATCTCGCCGCGAAAGACAGAAAAACATGAAGCTCGCTACTACCGCCAAGTTGCCAAAGAAAACCTCGGCTAAGGATCAACGATCCAGACAATCCTGCATGGACTGAAGACATGCTGAGTGCGCCAGTGCTTAAGCGTGGACGTGGGCCGCAAGCTACGCCCACGAAGGTGCTCACCTCTGTTCGCTTGGATGCGGATATTTTGGAGTTCTTCAAGTCGAAAGGGGCTGGCTATCAGTCACGCATCAACGCGGCGCTACGCATGGAAGTGGAGAGAAATTTAACTGGTCGCCCAAGAGCGACAATGCGCAAGCGCGTCGCGGTTTGACTTCGATGTTAGCGCTGCACAAAAGACTTCTTTCTCACCTCGACCCATGATTTCAACACCTCAATTCATCATCTTCGTCGGCGCTGCTTTACTCATGGCGATCACTCCGGGTCCGAACATGATCTACCTCATTTCCCGATCTATCTGCCAAGGTCGAGCCGCAGGAATCATGTCTTGGTTCGGCGTCGTTCTTGGCTTTACCACTCACATGCTCTGTGCGTCCATCGGACTCACCGCGTTGTTCATGGCCGTGCCGCTCGGCTATGAAGCTTTGAAGTTTGCCGGTGCTATCTATCTGTTGTGGCTCGCTTGGCAAGCTGTCCGACCCGGTGCACGCTCACCCTTCGAGGCAAAGGATCTTCCGCCCGAGCAGCCCAGCAAGCTTTTCACGATGGGCCTACTTACGAGCATCCTGAATCCGAAGGTCGCAATCTTCTATCTTTCGGTTCTGCCCCAGTTCATTTCGCCAGAGGTTGGCTCCGTTCTTGCGCAGAGTCTCATGCTTGGTGTCACTCAGGTGTGCATCGGGTCGAGCGTCAATTTATTGGTCACCCTGTCTGCCGCAGCAATAGCCGGGTGGTTCGCCAAGAATCGCTTGTGGCTCGCCGTCCAACGCTATGTCATGGGCCTGGTGCTCGGTGTCTTGGCGGTCAAACTTCTTACGCAGCAACGCAGTGCAGCCTAACGGGTCTTGCTTGGGCTTGTCTTTGCGCATGGTCAGCGCCAGTACAGATCGCGCACCGAGTACCAACAGGTTGCGCAAGTACGGCTCTCCCGCTTGGGTGATTCGTCCTAGTCGGGTTTTGCCCCCGGAGCTGTATTGCCCAGGCACCAAACCCAGTCAGGCGCAAAACTACCTGCCACAGGCAAAGTCATGGCCGTTGCCCACGCCACTGAGCTGCATCAATTGCTATGCGGCACGCTGGGGCGAACCAGTGCAGGTTTGCCCGCCTCACCCACACCATGAACAGCAAAAATGTTCTTTGCCAGATCGATGCCAACGGTTACGATAGTCATGAGACTTCCCCTTCCACAAAAACGAGTGAGTTGATGAACAGATTTGCCTCTCCATCTTGGCACTCAGTTGCCACAAACCGCAACCCTGACGGGGCGCGGCTCACTTGGGACGGGGAAGTCCCTTTCATTCGTTAGGCCGCAAGGCCGCTTGTACAACACACATCGCACCATGAACTACTTGATCCTCGCCGGAATCTACAACTCTGGTCCAGAACATTGGCAGTCGCTTTGGCTGAAGAGCGGCCCTCGGTTCCACAAGCTAGATCACACCAGTTGGGATCATCCGGACCGAAGTGTCTGGGTCGCCGAACTTGAAGATTGCGTTCGCACGCTAGGCCCTGAGACGGTATTGGTTGCGCATAGTCTGGCATGCCTGATGGTTGTTCACTGGGCAGCAATTTCAAATCTTCGGGTTCGCGGAGCCCTCATGGTCTCCGTCCCAGATCCACAGGGCAAGAATTTCCCCAGTGACGCAAAGAACTTTGGTGAGCTTCCGCTTGTGCGCTTACCCTTTCCTTCGACTGTAGTCTCCAGCGACAACGATCCATACGGAACGCGCGAACACATGGCAAAGTGCGCCGAAGCGTGGGGAGCCAAGCTTGTAGCCGTGTCCGGCCTGGGCCACATCAACGCAGATAGTGGTCTCGGCGCATGGCCCGAAGGCCGGTCCATTCTTGAGCAAGTTGCGGCCTAACCTTCCATCGAGAGGGATGTCCAAGGGCTATCGCCCTTGGCCGCTCCTCATGTCAAACGTTAATGCGTAAAACAGCGTCCGTGGTAATCTGAGTCCTATGAGTCAAATTTCTGTTGCCGATATTTTGGAACTGCCTGTGCAGGAGCGCATTCAGCTCGTTGAAGTTATTTGGGAAAGCATTGCAGCCTTCCCAAATGCCATCGAGGTTTCACCTGAGCTAAAGACTGAGCTCGAAGCGCGTTTGGCCGACTTTGAGCGAAACCCAGAGGCTGGTTATTCCTGGGATCAAGTGAAGGCACATTTAAAAAGTAGCTCGTGGCATACCGTTTGAAGTTTTCTGGTCGGGTCGTTCGCGAAATTAGCGAAGCGTTCGATTGGTATGAGGAACAAAGCAAAGGGCTTGGGTCTGAATTTGAGTTGGCTTTTGAACTTCAGCTTAAGCGCCTTGTGCAAGTTCCACTTTTGTACGCGGAAATTATTCCGGGAGTACCCGCACACTCCTGCCACGGTTTCCGTATGGTGTCTTTTACACGGTCAAGAATGATCTGGTTCACGTCCTGGCAGTCATTCACAATGTGCGCAATCCTCGGTGCTGGCCGAACGAACGTGCCCGTTAACTGGTCATTCCACCGTGCGCTTTGCGTCGATGAATTTCAACGTAGATCACCTTTGCTCATGCTCAAACTTCTCCGATCACTGCTTTCCACACAATCCTGCGATGCCGAGGCACCAGCGCCTTCGGCAGATGTCACACCTCCTGCAGAAATCGAAGCGCCTGGAGCGAAGTCCGGATTTGCCTTTCCATCTTGGCACTCAGTTGCCACAAACCGCAACCCTGACGGGGCGCGGCTCGTTCCTTTCATTCACTAGGAGAATGGCATGCCAGATGCAGAAAATACGCAACCCCAAGCCTTACCACCTGCGCTTTCTAAGCTCAAGGATTACCTTACCGATGCATTAGCGCGAAAATATGATCCGGCAAGTAGATACGTCTTTGTGGCCACATCGGATTTGTCAAACGCTGTCCCACTGTACGGACAGAACCTAGATTTTGTAGTGTGGCAATTAGCTCTTTATTTAGTTGGTGGGCCAATAGTTGGCAACGAAGTATCGCAAGATGCTGCGCGTTCTGCTTTGAAGCAAAAGTTCCCTGCTGTTTATGTCAATTACCTTAAGAGCAATATCAAGGATGTGAACGGATTCCTTCAGTTTGATGCTACACAAAGCCTGTTTATTTATGGGCTCACCGATTGGGCGGAACGGATAAAAATTATGTTTTTAGACGAATATATTCAAAGACTGAAAGACCGAATGCAGCAAGAAGGTGTCACCCTTGATGTGGGCTAGCCTTGCATTCGAGTGAGACAGCTCATAGGCGGGTTGCCCCTCAATTTGAACGCTAGAAGTCGGAGGCCGCCTATGGCGGGCGTTTGTCCTGACATGAAACAACAGGCAATGACACGATCAAAATGGGAGCTTTGAATGGTCAACCAAATTTTCTCACGCTGCTGGTTGTCAATTTCCACATGTCAAGGAGATCACTATGAAAAGCAATCCGGTAGGTTGGTTTGAGATTTATGTGCAAGACATGCCTCGCGCCAAGGCGTTTTATGAGGCAGTGTTACAGGGCAGTTTGTCGGCTTTGGACAATCCGACCCCGGCGGCCTTTCCAGGCATGGAGATGTGGGCGTTTCCCATGTCGATGGAGGGGTATGGGGCTGCGGGTGCTTTGGTCAAGATGGTGGGCTGCCCTTCGGGTGGCAGCACGTTGGTTTATTTTTCGTGTGAAGATTGTGCGGTAGAGGCCGCGCGTGCCGGGGCACACGGTGGCAGTGTCTTTAAGCCCAAGACGGCGATTGGTGAGCATGGTTTTATGGCCATGGTGGTCGACACCGAAGGCAATATGATCGGTTTGCATTCGATGCAATAGCCATGGACCGCGTTTTGGATCGAAACACCCATTGATGCACATGAGCGCCACCATCCTTCAACAATTCGCCACAGTCAGCCGCATCTCCAGTTTCGGCCCCTGGGTCACAGTCGTGGCGCACCATGAGGTTCGTTTTGTGGGTTGATCAGATGAATGAAAAACCAAACTTCAAAAGTGAATTTGATGCGCAAACCAACAAGGCCATCATCCGTGCTGGTCGGGTTGACGATGTGGCTTGTATTGCTGTGTTGGCGACGCAAGTTTGGCTTCACACCTACGCCGCAAAGGGCATTTCTTCCGAAATCAGCCACTACACGCGCACTCAGCTCACTCCTGAAAAGTATCTTTCCATATTGGTCGATCCATTGGCGCGTCTCTGGGTTGCTGAGCAGGATGGATGCCTCATCGGTTTTGTGGTGGTTAAGTTTGGTGTTCCATGTCCAGTCTGTACCCCTGCATTTGCGGAGCTTCAAACGTTGTATGTTCAAGAACATTTTGTAGGGCAAGGCGTTGGGCGACAGCTTCTTTGGGCGGCTGAAGAAATGGCCCGCAGTCAATCCGATATGCCACTGTGGTTGACGGTCAATGCGCAGAATACGCGAGCGTTCGGGTTTTATGAACATCATGGCTATACCAAACAGGGCACGAGCGATTTCATATTGGGGAATCAGCGGCATGAAAACCATGTTTTCATTGGACACTTGCCCACATGCAAATAGCCCGACTCACTCCCGCTGACGCCATGGCCTACAAGGCCCTGATGTTGCATGCCTATGAGCATGCGGCTGATTCGTTCACTTCCACGCCCCAAGAGCGTGCTTCGCATCCCGACGACTGGTGGGTTCACCGCATTGCCGATCCAGAGGGGTTGTCGCTTGTGTGGGGTGCTTTTGCTGAAACGGTTCTGGTGGGCACGGTGTCTATCGAATTTTCAGCAAGAGCCAAGACGCGGCACAAGGCGCTCATCGTGGCCATGTTTGTCCGCGAAGAATACCGGGCTGTAGGTGTGGCCCGCGAACTGATGCGTGCAGCCATTGATCATGGTCTAGAGCGGGAAGGCCTTCGCTTGTTGCAACTCGAAGTGACGCAAGGCAATGCCCCCGCAGAGCGGTTGTATCAAAGTCTGGGTTTTCAAGTTTATGGTGTGGAACCCATGGCCGTTTTGACACCCAGTGGTTACCGGTCGAAGGTTCACATGTGCTTGGATTTGTGGGCGCGAACAGTGACTGAACCAATATGATCAAGGACATGTCAACATGACAACAACAGAAAAAACCAAAGGTCCCGCTTCGTATTTCCCGTCTATCGTAAAGAAGTACGGTCAGCCCATGGCGCATTGGTTTGACTTGCTCCAGTCGTGCTCTGGCATGAAGCACATGGAAATGGTGGCCTGGCTCAAGACCGAGCATGGCATGGGTCACGGTCATGCCAATGCGATCGTGGCTTATTGCTTGTCAGTGCAAAAGTGAGGGTATGTCCATGCTGTCCACTGCATTACTCAGTTCTCCACTTTTGAAGTGTCCCTGCCCATGATGAACGACGCCGTACGTGAAGCCGCACGCCGCAGTGTGCTCTGCTGGTTGGCCACGGTGGATGCCGAAGGTCAACCCAATGTGTCACCCAAAGAAGTCTGGAGTATTGCCGACGACCAGCATGTGGTGGTGGCACACATTGCCTCGCCCATGAGTGTGCGCAACATCGCGCAACAGCCACAGGTCTGTTTGAGCTTTGTGGATGTGTTCGTGCAAAAGGGCTTCAAACTTTTGGGCAGGGCGCGCGAGGTGCGTGCAGCTGACCCGGATTTTTCTGCTTGGGCCGCGCCATTGCTGGCCATTGTGGGGATGCGTTTCACCATTCACAGTGTGTTGGTCATTCAGGTGCAGTCTGTTGCTGCCATCGTGGCTCCCAGCTACCGCTTTTACCCACACGAAACCAGCGAGGCTTCGCAAGAGTCTTCCGCCATGCAGATGTACGGGGTAAAACCCACAGGGAATCACGCACCATGAACAAATCGTTGCACCAGCGTAAAGCACGAGCGTTTCGGAGGCTCATATGAAGTTATCCCCTCCCGCGAACAGCAGGGTACTGTCACGTATTCCCGGTTCTTACTTTCACGACGTTTGGAGGGTGCAGGCGGGTGATCCTGATTTGTCGGCTTTGGGACAGTTCCTCAAAGCGATTGCAGCCACACCGCCTTGGGTAGACCGTTGCATGGCGTTGCGCAATCGCGTGGTTGAAAAGCTGGGGCTTAAAAACCTTGGAGGCTTAGGTTCATTTGATCTCACCAAGGCTGCCGAGACTTATCAGCCGGGGGATCGGGTCGGTATCTTCACGTTGTACGAACAGACGTTTGATGAAGCCTTGTTGGGCGACTGCGACAAGCACTTGGATGTGGTTTTGTCGGTACACCGTCAGGTGTTGGCGACTGGGGTTGTGCAAGTCTCGGTGACCACTGTGGTTCATCTGAATAACTGGTTGGGACGAATCTACATGCTGCCTGTAACGCCCATGCATAAACTAATTGCCCCTGCAGTGTTGCGTGCTGTCGCAAACGGTTGAATTTTCTTTATAAGTCATTGCATGTGTCCCAAACCCCTCATCCCCCTTATTACGCCGTCATCTTCACCAGCCAGCGCGCCCCGGGTGACGAGGGTTATGCGGACATGGCCGAGCGCATGGTGGCGCTGGCGGCGCTGCAGCCGGGTTTTTTGGGTGTTGAAAGTGCTCGGGGTGCGGATGGTGTTGGCATCACGGTGTCATATTGGGCCAACGAGGAGGCCATTGCCGCTTGGCGCGCGCATGCAGAGCACTGCTTGGCACGAGAGCTGGGGCGTAGTCGTTGGTATGAGGGGTTTCAGGTGCGTGTGAGCCGTGTGGAGCGGGCTTACGGAAAGTTTTGAGTTTGGGTTTTTGATCAATATTTCAATAATCGTTGTATGATCGATTTATGAACGAATCAGAAGTTGTCCGGTCTTTGGCGGCCTTGGCCCAAGAGGTGCGCTTGCGGGTGTTCCGAGCCTTGGTTGTGGCAGGTACCGAGGGGGTGACCCCAGGCGTGCTGGCGGAGCAGTTGGCCGTGGCACCCAACACGCTGTCCTTTCACCTCAAGGAGCTGGTTCACGCTGGCTTGATCAGCCAAGAGCGCCAAGGGCGCAATCTGGTCTATCGGGCCTCGTTCGACAGGATGAATGGCTTGCTGAGCTATCTCACCGACAACTGTTGCCAAGGGGCCGCATGCCTGAGCGAATCCGCCACGGCTTGTGCTTGCTGATCCCACACCTCCAACCTTCAAAGGAAGTTCCATGAAAAGATTCCACGTCCATGTGCATGTTGACGATTTGGCCAAGAGCATTGGTTTTTATTCTCAACTCTTTGCGGCCGAGCCGAGCCGTGTCGAAATCGATTACGCCAAGTGGATGCTGGACGATCCCCGCGTGAACTTTGCGATTTCCACCCGAGGTGACAAGCCCGGCTTGGACCATTTGGGCTTTCAAGTGGACGATGCATCGGAACTGGCCGAGCTCAAAGCCCGCGCCGAATCCGCCGACATGGCTTTGCTCGACGAGGGCGCAAGCACCTGCTGTTATGCCCGCAGCGAAAAGCATTGGGTGACCGACCCGCAAGGCATTGCCTGGGAGCATTTCCACACCTTGGGTGATATCCCTTTGTTCAATGAAGGTGACGCATCGGCCAAGGCCGGGGTGTGCTGTGCCCCGACAGACACAAGTGCGTCAGTAGCCACCTGTTGCGCCCCAGAGGTCGCACCTGCGGCCGTGACTTTTCCCACAACACACGCCGCTTGCTGCGGCCCACGTTCTTCTTCATCTTGCTGCTGACTCACACGCCATGACCGAAACCCAAAACCCTCTGAATGTGCTGTTTTTGTGCACACACAATTCCGCACGAAGCATCTTGGCCGAAGCTTTGCTCAATGACATGGGCCAAGGCCGATTCAAGGCTTACTCCGCCGGCAGCAGCCCACGCGAGTACCAAAAGCCCAACCCGCTCGGTTTGAAGGTGTTGCAGGCAGCGGGTATTCCGGTCGATGGTCTGCGCAGCAAAAGCTGGGACGAGTTCGCCACGCCCGATGCGCCGCAGATGGACCTGATCATCACCGTCTGCGACAACGCCGCAGGCGAAGTCTGCCCATTTTGGCCAGGCCACCCAGCCACGGCACACTGGGGCTACCCCGACCCCTCAGAAGGCGATGCGCCTGACGACGCCAAGTTGCAAGCCTTTCGCCAAACCATGCACTTGATCAAGCGCCGTTTGCAGTTGTTGATCGAGTTGCCTGCAGACAAGTTGCAAAAGGCCTTGCTGCAAAACACCGCCCGCGAACTCGCCAAGGCATGACATGACGGCATCGTGCGAACCAAGGGGCACCCATTCGGATGTCGCGCCCATGAGCGTGTTTGAGCGCTACCTGACGGTGTGGGTGTTTTTGTGCATCATCGCCGGCATTGCGCTTGGGCAATTCTTCCCGCAGGTGTTTCAGGCGATTGGTCGGATGGAGGTCGCGCAAGTCAACTTGCCGGTGGGCCTGTTGATCTGGGTGATGATCATTCCGATGCTGGTCAAGGTGGATTTTTCTGCTTTGGGCGAAGTGCGCCAACACGTCAAAGGCATCGGCGTGACGCTGTTTGTGAACTGGTTGGTCAAGCCGTTTTCGATGGCGTTTCTGGGGTGGTTGTTCATCCGCCATTGGTTTGCCCCCTTTTTGCCGCCGGATCAGATCGACAGCTACATTGCAGGCCTGATCTTGCTGGCGGCAGCGCCGTGCACCGCCATGGTGTTTGTGTGGAGTCGACTCACAGGCGGTGACCCGTTGTTCACGCTGTCGCAAGTGGCACTGAACGATAGCATCATGGTGATCATCTTTGCGCCGCTGGTAGCATTTTTGTTGGGCCTGTCGGCCATCACCGTGCCATGGGACACGCTGCTGACCTCGGTCGTGCTCTACATCGTGATCCCGGTGCTGCTGGCCCAGTGGTTGCGCAAAACGCTGTTGTCCAAAGGGCAAATCGCATTCGATGCTGCCATGGCCCAAATTGGCCCTTGGTCTATCACCGCGCTGCTGCTGACTTTGCTGTTGTTGTTTGCCTTTCAAGGTGAAGCCATCTTGAAGCAACCCTTGGTGATTGCACTTTTGGCGGTGCCCATTTTGATCCAGGTGTTTTTCAATTCGGCCTTGGCTTACTGGCTCAATCGTGCTTTGGGCGAAAAGCACAACATCGCTTGCCCATCGGCCCTGATCGGTGCCTCCAACTTCTTTGAGTTGGCGGTGGCTGCAGCCATCAGCCTGTTTGGTTTCAACTCGGGCGCAGCACTGGCCACCGTGGTGGGCGTGTTGATTGAAGTGCCCGTCATGCTCTTGGTGGTGAACATCGTGAACAACAGCAAGGGCTGGTACGAGCGGACCACCTTGCCATCGGCATGAATGCTGGACCGTGAGCAATGAGCCCTCGGCGCTGGTAAGCTGGCGTTGCGCTGCAATGCACCCATCGAAGGCACAAAGACGGGTTGCAGCACAACAAGCAAAGGAAAACCCATGAACGCCAAACCCCCAGCTGTGCTGGCCAGCCAAGCCCCACTGCGCGCCAAGCCGTCTAACTATCCACCGCAGGTGGTGGCCATGTTGCAGCCCGTGCTTTCTGGGCGTGAAAAACGTCCTTTGGGGGACATGTTTGGCTTGACGAATTTTGGCGTCAATCTGACGACGCTGGCCCCGGGGGCTTCGTCATCCATCCGCCATGCTCACAGTTTGCAAGACGAGTTCATCTACATCGTGTCGGGCGCGCCTACTTTGGTGACTGACGAAGGGCGTACCGTCTTGTCGCCGGGCATGTGTGCAGGCTTCAAAGCCGGATCGGGGAACGCTCACCAGTTGGTCAATGAATCGCCCGAGCCAGTGGTGGTGCTGGAGGTGGGAGACCGAACCGATGGCGATACCGCTACGTATCCCGAAGCCGATTTGATGGGACGTCAGCAGGGCGGACAGTGGTTGTTTTTCCACAAAAATGGCGAGGCTTTTTGATGTTCCGCAGTTTCTTTCTCTCGCGACGCTGGGCCGGGTGGGCTTGGGGCGGTTTGTTGGTACTGGTGGCGCTGGTTTTCATCACCGTGCAGCAGACCGTCAAGCTCAACGCTTGGTACGGTGAGTTTTACGATTTGCTGCAAAAGCCCGAGCAAGCGGGTGGACTGGAGAAGTTTTGGGGCTTCATGCAGCAGTTTGCGTGGATCGCGTTCCCCTACATGCTGCTGCGCAGCCTGGAGACGTATCTGGCCTCGCACTACGCCTTTCGCTGGCGGCAAGCCATGACCGAGGTGTATTTGCCGCGCTGGCAGCGCACGGATTACACGGTCGAAGGGGCTTCACAACGCATTCAGGAGGACTGCATGCGTTTTGCGCGTCAGACCGAAAACCTGGGGCTGGGCTTGGTGCGTGCCGTGCTCACGCTGGTGTCCTTCATTCCGATTTTGTGGGCACTGTCCAAGGGCATGGCCATTGCTTGGCTGCAGTTTGAGGGTTCTTTGTTCTGGGTGGCTTTGACCACTGCATCAGGGGGCACCGTTTTGTCGTGGTTTGTGGGTATTCGCCTGCCGGGTCTGGAATACAACAACCAGAAAACAGAAG
This sequence comes from uncultured Limnohabitans sp., assembly GCA_964422575.1. Lineage (GTDB taxonomy): Bacteria > Pseudomonadota > Gammaproteobacteria > Burkholderiales > Burkholderiaceae_C > Limnohabitans_A. The sequence continues at coordinate 1,581 of CAYRBW010000046.1, read as the reverse complement.
CCGCATTGCGCAAGGACTTGGTCTATGCCGAAGACGACCGCAACCGCATGGATTTGCCTACTGTGTTCACCTTGTTCACGGGCGTGCGGCTGAACAATTTTCGTTTGTTCAACCATTACGCCTATTTCCATTTGTGGAGCAATTTCTACAGCCAGACGATGGTGATTTTTCCTTACCTGTTGATGGGGCCGTCGCTGTTCACGGGTTTGATCACATTGGGGGTGATCCAGCAGGTAAGCAATGCTTTTGGTAAGGTCAATGAGGCGTTTTCATACTTGATTGAGCGTTGGACCGACATCACCGAGTTGCGTTCGATTTACAAACGACTGACCGAGTTTGAAAAAGGCTTGGTTTGATTCTTGGCAAAATGGTCGACAGTTAGGAGGACCTATGCCCCATACCGTCAAATTTCAGCGTGTTTTTCGTGCACCTGCCGAGCGCGTTTTTCGCGCCTTCATTGACCCCGATGCCATGGTCAAGTGGTTGCCGCCCCATGGGTTCACGGGCCGTGTGCATGAGATGGATGCCCGTGTCGGCGGCGTTTACCGGATGTCGTTCACCAACTTGAGCAATGGTCAAGCGCACAGTTTTGGTGGAAAGTTTCTGGAATTTCGACCCGCTCAATTGCTCCGCCACACCGACCGTTTTGATGCCACCGATTTGCCGGGCGAAATGGTCACCACCATCCGCTTCCAAACGGTCTCGGTGGGCACCGAGGTGAACATCGAGCAGACGGGCATTCCCGATCCGATTGCGCCCGAGGCCTGCTGCCTGGGCTGGCAGGAGTCTTTGCAATTGCTGGCCTTCTTGGTCGAGGCCGAAATTCCCGATTGATGCCCTTTAGATGGCGGCAGCGCTGATATCGGCGGGCAGTGGGTCAAGTGATTTAAGTGCCTGCAGCGCTTCGGCATCGGTTCGGTACATCTTGAGGAATGCACTTTCGTTGAGTTCACCTGCCCGTCGCAAAGCGGTTTCGACGGGCAGTTTGATGCCACTGATGTGAAGGGTGATGCCCCGATTGGACAGCTGGCGCTGCAGTTGTCCGAAGGTTTCCACACCCGTCGCATCTACCCGGTTGATGGGCTGTGCAAACAGGCAAACATGTTTCGTGTCGGGCTGACGCGCCAAGTGATCGGTGATGGCACGCTCAAAGTCGCTGGCGGCGGCAAAGTCCAATTCAGCATCCATGCGCAGTGCATACAGATGTTGCGCAAGCGGCGGCAACTTCCACAAGTGGCGGTCGCGCAAACTGCCATCGGCGTGCAGGCCCACTTCGATGATGCGTGGGTGCAAACGGGTGTGCAAAAAGTGACTCAAGCCGACCAACACACCGGTCATCACGCCCCAGTAAATGCGCGGTGCGGTGGCCAAGGTGATGGCAAAGGTGATGCCTGCGGTCAGGGTTTCGATCCGGTCAATGCGCCAGAGTTTCAGGAACTGGCGCGGTTGGAACAGGTTGAGTACAGCCACAATGACCGCTGCCGCCATGACCGAACGCGGTACGTATTGCAGTGCAGGCATGAGGATCAACAAAGCCAGCAAAACAAAACCAACCGATGCCACCACGGCCCAGCCTGAACG
>CAYRBW010000045.1:11837-14021 GCA_964422575.1 uncultured Limnohabitans sp. | reverse complement strand
GGTCAGCGCCTGAGCGTCGCCTTGGGTACTTGGTTGAAGTCCCAGAGCGTCGAGTTGTCTTGGGAGCCTTCAGGCACGTTGCCTGGCCGAGTACGAGACGTGGTGATCGACAGCGCCTGGCTGGCTTCACAAACCGCACTGGAGCCCACGCTTTCAGAAGTGTTGGCCCCCTTCGGTCTGACTGCACATGTCCTGCGTCAGCGCCAAAACACCGATGCCAGCAACGTGACCATTTTGGACACAAGCCCCACCTCTGTAGTGGTGCGCAACGCATCCAACGCCCGCCCTTGACCTGTCACTTGCACACCAGCTACCCGCCCACCAAACCATTTCATGAGGCCTTACGTGATGACTTTGCCTACTTTCCCCCCATTTACTCGAACCACTGCGGTTGTCCTTGTGTGCGCCTGCGTGCTCGCAGGTTGCACTACGCCGCAGGCCCTGCAGGCGAGTGTCGATGCCCGCATGGACAAACTCAAGTCCGAACCCTTGCAGGCCAAAGCCCCCCAAGTCGTTCAAACCCCAAGCAACATGCCCCCAGTCGGTCGCTCAATCGACGCCATGGACGAGCGCCAGGCCGTGAGCATGCAAGTGAGCAACGCCAATTTGTATGATCTGGCCGCCAAACTGACCCAACGCATGGGCTATGGCCTGAGCGCACTGTCGTCCGTGGATGTCAGCAAAACGGTCACCATCAACCTTAAAGCGGCAACACCCGCACAAGCCCTGCGTCAACTTGCTTGGCAAGCTGGGTATGTGGCCGTCATCAATGACCAGGACCGCAGTGTCACCCTGACCAAAGACGCGGCCATGGTCTTCAAAGTCCCGGCCGATGAGCTGAAGAAACTGCTCAACACGAGCTTCAAGTACGGCGGCTCACCTGTTGGCGGTGGCAGCTCCGGCGGCTCTAGCGGCTCAGGAGGTTCGGGCGGCACCACATTCGCTCCGGTGTCCGCAGAATTCAAAGTCGAGGGCAATTACACCAATTCGCCTGCAGCGTTTCAGGCATTCATCGAAGAGCTTGCTGGCTCCAACGCCCGTGTTCAGGTCTATCTTGAAGCTGGGTTGATTTCGGTGCGCTCCAACGGCCAGGCGCTCAAGCGTGTGCATGACTTCTTGTCTCGCTATGCCTTTGATGCCCGCCGCCAGATTGAAGTCAATGCCCGTGTCGTGGAAGTCTCCCTGTCGAATGAGTTTCGCTATGGCATCCAATGGGACAAGGTGCTGAACGCTGCCGGAACCCGCAAGTTTGGCCTGAACACCCGCTCCATCGTGGGCACCAGCGTGACGCCTGCAGGCTCATTCAGCTTCTCTTCAGAATCGGTGACAAGCGTCATCGAAGCGCTGGAGACCCTCACCAATGTGGATGTCACCAGCACCCCCCAGATGGTGATCACCAACAACAGTTCAGGTGTGATTTTTGAAGGCACGCAAAAGCCTTACCTCCCCTCGGTCACATCAACAACAACAGGCTCTGGCACCACCGCCACCACGAGTCTGAGCGGCAGTGGTGCTTACGCCTCAGACGGTATCCAGATGAGCATCCACGCCAACATCCTGGACGATGACAACGCCGTGCTGACGATCGTGCCCAGCGCTGTCACCTTAGGTGAACTCAAAAAATTGCTGGGCGATCAAATCCAGATGTACGAGCAATCCGTTCGGAACGGGGGCCAGCGCATCTCCATCCGCTCGGGTGAGACAGTAGTCATCAGCGGCAACCGCTACACCCGTGGCAACAGCGTTGACCGGGGCATTCCCGGTGTCATCAACGCCCCCCTGATCGGCGCAGTTGCTGGCGGACACAGCAAGGACTCGGCAGCCCGGCAGACCGTGATCATCATGAATGCACGGATTTTGCGACCAGATCCGATGGACATCGTGTTCTCGGAGAGCATTTGATGAAGCTCCCTTCAATTCAAAATCTCAGAGGCAAATTGAGGTTGCCAGGACGAGCTGGCAATTCAGTTGACACTTTGGCCAGCATGTCAGCCGTGACATCTTCCACAGTGACCGGCGTGTTTTGCCAAAGCGGCACCCGCGAGGCCTGGTGGCCACTGACGCCACAATTGCACTTGGCCAGCGGACAGCCCGGCTCTGAACCACTGCCGGGAACCTACATTTCTTTCGCTCCACAAGACGACCAATGCCTATTGATGGACAAGGCGCAGCGCGTGCTGGTGC
>CAYRBW010000045.1:0-11737 GCA_964422575.1 uncultured Limnohabitans sp. | reverse complement strand
TGGCTGTACGCCACCACGCAAGCCAGATTGAACAATTTTCCGGCAAACGTCCAGCTGATATCTGGTCTGGCCGCACTCAGAGGTTTGCTGGCCACATCGCCGTCTTTGCACACATTGCAAGCTCCGTTCGTGACAGGTGTTCTGTTTCAAGGAGATACCACTCAGGCGCAGGGACCGGGACACGTGCAGGTCCTTGTGCTGATGGTCTGTTCTGAGACTGGGGAGCTTAGCCAAATGGACTATGTCCCCCTGGCTGGTCTTGATCCTGCGTCGGCTATTCGTTCTTTCGTCCAATCCGTGCGCCTGTCCTCATCTGGCGAATGGACCCAAGAGCGCACGGCCATTTTTACGGCCGATGAAATCTTGCGTTTGGGCTCGGCCCTGCGCCCATATCCACGCGAGAGTAAAGTCCTGGGCATCGCCGTCTCCAAACTTTGGCGCATGGGCTCAGTGGCCAGCATTGGTGCTTTGGCTTGCACGGGTACCGCTTTGGCTGCATTGACCTACCTGAACCATAGCGCAACAGCCCAGTCACAGCAAAACCAGATTCAACTGCAAGTCCAGCAACAAGCGCTCACCCAGATGCTGGCCACCGACCGGTTGGCAGCCGTACTAGAGCGGCGCAGCGTGAAGCCCGAGGACGCCATCGGCAAAGCCAGCGCAGTCTGGCAGGAAGGTGCCAAGGTGGTGATTGCTGCCACTCCAGACACCCTCAAGTTGACCGTTAGTCACAAAGTTCAAGCATCCGACCAGAGCCCGGATCAGACCCCACAAGCCTTGGCCAAGGCCTTGAGCATCACCCCGCCAGAGGGCTGCACTCGGATGCCGCCTTCCATCACGCCCCAAATCAGCGAGTTGTATCTGACCTATGAATGCCAAACATCTGACACTGATCTGCAGCGCCTCGGCTTTGCTGGTCGCTAACTACATGCTGGTTCCCGCCTGGGGCCAACATCAACGGTTGAGCATGGACAAACAACAAGCTCAAACGGCCAATCAGGCCATGCAAGCACGCATGAGCGTAGCCCAATCCTTGCCTGTGCGCGCGATGAACCTAAGCGATCGCGCCGTGGCCCTGTCTTCGGCCGTGAACGCTTGGACCAGCTCCAGCCGTGATTACGGCATCACGCTGACGCAAATTGCGACCCCGCAATCATCCATGGGGCAAAACGTTGTGGAAGTGAGTGCTTTAAGTGAAGTGGACGCTTTGACTGGTTTGCCCGTGCAGCGACTGACCCTGAAGGGTCAATACCGGTCTTTGACGGATTTCAAGCGGTATCTGGCGCAAGAGATGAACGCAGAGCAGGCCGTGGCCATTGAGCAACTCAAGCTGTCTGGCGACACGTTTGATCTGCTGGTAGGTATCTACAGCCGGGCGCAGTGAGCTACCCCACCCCGCACCACATGTTGCACCCATGACCATGCTCAACTTGTTTTCTACCCCTGCTTCGGCCGACTCTTCATCAGAGACGCCGCCTGAAGCGCCACCAGTTCAGCCTAAAAAACCGGCTGTGCTTGACATTCAGCCGCGAGCACCCGTTTGGAAAGCCCCCTCAGAGACTCTTGAATCTGCAGTGCCCGAAGCCGTGGTGGCCGTGTCTGCTAACGATCTGTCTGCAGACGGTTTGAAGCTGGAGCCGATCAGGGTGACTGAGATCGCAGCCAACGAGAACCATCAAAGCCATTTGCAAAGTGATGAACTGCCAACTGACGGCTCTGCGGCAAACGATGTTCAAGTACGCGCCTTGCGCGATGCGGGTATTTCAGAAAGTCACATCCAGATCGCTCTGCAGCGGCAGTCCCTCACGCATGAACCCTTAACCGAAATCATGCGCTCGGCCGAATACGGCTTTCTCACCCCTGAAGGCGTAGCCCGCGTGCAGGCCAAGATCAGTCAGTGGCCCTACTTCGCGCCTAGTCAAATCGATGGCATCGCCACCCGCGAGATCCAAAAAATTCTGGCTGACCGCAAGGTGTGCATCACCAAGATGGAGCCTCTTTTGCCCGTGGGTGTGCAAAACGGACGGCTGCAACTGGCCCTTTGTGAACCGCGCAACGCCTCCAAAGCACACCTGCTGTATCCCCATTGGCAGCACGACTTCGTCGTTTGCAGCGAGCGCAGCTTGCAAACACTCTACCGACGCGCCTATGCCCAAAGCGGGAAAGATGCGATGGACCTGTATCACAAACTGAAAGTGATCAGCCTCGATGACGAAGGCGCTGACCGCGTTTTACGCGAGTTTGTTCTGGCTCTGATGCGACACGGCTGCTATCTGGGGGCCAGTGACATTGCCTTGACTCCCATGACCAGCAACAGCGGCGGTGTCGTGCGCTACAAGGTCGGCGGCATGGGCACCATCTTCACCTTCTTGGAGGCAAAGATCTGGCAGCGCGTGATTGTGCACTTGCTCAATGCGGCAGGTGCGACAGAAAAGATCAAAGAGGCCCCTGTGGACACCCGTTTCGAGTTCAAGGACTCAGATTTGGAGCAATACACAGAAATCGCGCAGCGCTATGGGTTTCGCATGGAGTTGATGCAACGGCGCAAATCTGAGAGCCACAGCGTCACTTGTGTCATGCGAATCCTGGACCAGCAAGCCGAGTCTTCCGAGCTTGATGCGCTGAATTTTGACGATGAAACCCTGCGCTACCTGCGCGACGTCAAAGAGCGGGCCACCGGCCTGATGCTGATCACCGGCCCCACGGGATCGGGCAAAACCACCACCCTGTACGCCTTGCTCAATGAAATCGACCCAGTCGGCCGCTGGATCGAGTCGATAGAAAACCCCATCGAATACTCCAAAGGTCTTTGGATTCAGTTTCAAACGGAAACCGGTGGGTCAGAGGCCACGGGCGCTTACAACCTGCTCAAAGGCCTGTTGCGTGCTGCACCAGACGTGATTCTTTTTGGCGAGGTACGCAAAGGCGATATCGGCAACGAATTGGTCGACGCAGGCAACACCGGTCACTTGGTTTTTACCTCGCTGCACACGAACAGCGCATCGTTGGCCATCTCCAGGCTTCGCGGCTTTGGCCTGGACATGACCGCCGTGGCCAGCTTGCTTTTGGGAGTGTTGGCTCAGCGGCTGATCCGCACCTTGTGCCACTGCGCTGTGCCCGACACCCGTATCGAGACCATGACGTTGTTGCAAAACCAATCGTTTTTGACACGCGGCAATCAAACGCTCAAGCCACACCGCGCCATGGGCTGCATTGAGTGCAACCACACCGGCTACCGTGGGCGGCGGATGATCTATGAGCTGCTCAAGATTTCGCCCTCTGTCAAAGACATGATCGAGCGCGATCACCCACCCAGCGCCATCGGCAAAGAAGGCATCACCCCCGAATACACCCTGATTGCCAATGCGCTGCGCCTGGTGGCCCAGGGCCTGACCTCCATCGAAGAGGCCAAGAAACTCGGCTCATTGGAGGACAAATAATGAGCACACCCTCACAAAAGAACAATTCGAACAACAGCGCCCTTAAACCCCGGCAAGGCTTTGCCATGTATTGGGACTTCACTGCGCAAGCACCCAACGCTGGGGACAAACGCAAGATCCAGGGCATGGTGCAAGCCAGCTCAGAGGTCTATGCCTTGGCTCGTGTCAAACGCATGGGCTTCAAGCGGCCCCAGGTGCGCGTCAATGCCATGCAAACCCTGAGTTCCGGCTTTGGCTGGATCGTGCGCTCAGACTTTGATCTCCGGGACAAAGCCCGCTTGTATGAAACGCTGGGTAAGCGTTTGCAGCGCGACGGCTCATTGCTCGCTGCGCTGGAGTCCGCTCAAGAATACCTGCAAGACGGTCGTCTCAAAGGCGCTGTGGCTATCCTTGCCGCCCAAGTCAACGACGGGCAACCCTTGCATGCCTCCATGCAAACCGCTGGTTTCAGCCTGCGCGATTCGATGGTTGTGCGTGCCTTGAGTGAGTCGGGTAATGCGTACCAGGCGTTCACGGATCTGGCCGCAGAAGCACGCACCCGCTACCAGCGAGACACCGCCCTCAGCTCCGCCCTGCGAATGCCGATTTTGATGATGATCGGGCTGTACTTGGCGCTGCCTGCATTTTTCTTAGGACTGGGCCCCAAGATCATCAAGTTCTTCAAACGCCTAGGGACGCAAAACACCAACATCCCCGATTCCATCAAGACCATTTACGGCCTGGTTGACTGGGTCAACGGCAATGTCCAAATAGCGGCTTTGATCTACATCGCATTGGGACTGGGGACCATTGCCCTTTGGAAATCCTCCATTTGGTCAACCCTGGCACTCAAGATCAAAGCGTTCCGAGATCTGTCCCTCAAAAGCGAACATGCCGCAATTTGGTCCGTCTACGGCCTGATGTACGCCGCTGGCATCCCTGGCCAAGACATTTGCACGGTTCTCAAACCTGCGACCCAACTCAAATCAACCGCTGAAGCCTTGGCCCGCATGAGCAAACGCCTGGCCGCAGGCAGCGATGACCGCGATGCCGTCCAAAGCGCTGGCTTCCCCAAATTCGTGGTGGCGGGCTACCGCGCCGCACGGGATTCCGGGTCTTTATCCGATGGCCTGAAGTCATTCACCGGCATGTTGAATGAAGACATCGAGCTGCTCACGGCACAGACCAAAGCATGGCTTCAACTCATGTCGCTGGTGATCATGGCTTTCGCGGTGTTGGGCATTTTCTACGTCGTTTATTACCCCATCGCAGGCCCTGTTCTCAACAGCCTGTGAGCATCCAAAACCCGACTGATCACTTTGACCTTTTACCCCCTCTGAAACCGTTCTATTCCAATTTTCTCAAGGAGCAACCACCATGAAATTTTCTCAAATAACCACCCTGCTGAAGCGACGCATGTTCTCGGCAGCAGCCCCTATAACGGCCGATATTCAGCAGCCAGCTAAAAAACTGGCCCACAAACAAAAAGGCTTCACGCTCATGGAGTTGGCCGTGGTGCTGGGCATCATTGCCGTTCTGTCCAGCGTGATCATTGGCAGCTTCAGTGGCGACAGCAGCAAAGCCACCAAACTGTTGGCGGACATGACCACCCTCAGCAACTCGGTCAATCGCGCCAAGATGGAGCTGGGTGGTATTCCAAGCCGGTTGTCTGTTTTATGGACCCGAACCGATGCTGTGGCAGGCAACATGTTCAACGGCATCGCAGCGACCACAACTTGGGGTGGTCCTTATATCGAACGCCAGCCCGTCGATGCATCCAACAACATCACGGTGAGCACCGTTGCTGATGCTGCCACCATTTCCATCAACCGGGAAGCTGCCAGCGCTGCCAACGGCGGCAACTACACCTGGGTGTACTTTCTGCGGGCAAGCAACGTTCCCAACCCCATCATCACTGAGTACATCAAAAAGTGCGCTGGGACTGACGCTGTGGCCACTGTCACGTTCGCCAATGGCAAATGCCGCGCAACCTTGGGAACCGGTGCGACCGAATTCGGCACAGTGGACATGAAGATCACCGACTCACGCTGAACGTCGCCTTGAAACAGGAACGCCCATCATGATGGCTCGGCCCCACCTCCAACGCTGCGCATTGCGCAGCCGAAGCGGATCATTTCGCGCACCTCAAAGAGGAGGATCGCAACAAGAGGCTCAGCGTGGATCTGTCGCCATTGTGGTTGCGGCCATTTTGGGGGCCATGGCCGTGATGGTGATGTCGTTTTCTTCGCTGGCTGTGCACAAAGCCGCATTCGGGGCAGAAGAGCGCATGGCACGCGAGGTGGACGATGCCCTGCTCCAGTTGCAAGCCTGGTACGAGCAACAAGCAGACACGATCGCTGTGTCTGGGATTACACCCTCAGAAACCCAGCTGCAAGCCGCGCTGCCTCGCACTTACCCCGGCATGCGTCTGGCCATGTCCACCTCCATGGCCAGCCCCGGCTGCAGTGCGGGCACCATTGGCTGCATCCCTTGGCGCAAGATTGCAGCCTGGTATCCCGCCACGCAAGCGCCCGCTGCAACCACCCTGCAAGACGGGCTTCCCGTGAGCGAATTCACGGGTGATGCCATCTGGCGCGTTTACAGCGCTCAAGGATGGTATTTCGAGCGCTACGCCCAGACCCAAACCAAGCTCAATGACACCGCCAGAGCCTTGATGAGTTTTTTTGCTGGACGCAAAGGGGTGAACCCTGTGTTCAGCCATGACACCAACTTTTGGCGAGCGAGCGACTGCGCTCAGCCCGAGTCGAACCTGCCTTGCGTGGACACCTACGCGAGCCTGACAAGTTCGGGCGTGGCCAACGTGATGGGTTTGACCGCATCCGATGTGACAGCCCCTCTGGGCAGCGCCATCGAATTTTCCAATTTGCAAGACAGTTCTACCTCTGCCCCGTTCAGTGTGGCTTTGCGCGTGGTCTTGCCTTGGGGCGGGCAGATCCGGCAAACGGTACTCCAACCCTGAGCGCCCTCCCTTTGCATTTCATTATCTGAACCAAAAAAATGATCCAGACCAGCTTTCTCCAGACCCTGCTTGACCAGCTCAGCCAGGACGATGTCTCGGACATCCACCTGAGTCCGCATGCCGCCATTTGGCTGCGCCGCTCTGGCGATATGGAGCCACTGCCTGGCAGTGAGCACCTGTCCACTCCTGCTGACATCACTTCCTGGCTCTCGGCTGTTCGTTACCAGTCCAGCACGCTGTATGAGCTGATAGCTGCCAAAGGCGGGCAAGACGACTTTGCGATCAACCTGGGCGACTTGCGCGTGCGCATGCATGCCTACATCAGCTCCGGTGAAGTCAATGTGGCGGTCAGGAAGCTGGCCTCGCAAATCCCGCCTTTGCCTTCCTTGGGCTTGCCCGCAGGTGTCAACAAGTTGTTGGACCACCCCACAGGTCTGGTTCTGGTCGTCGGCGGTACAGGATCGGGCAAAACGACCACCCTGGCCAGCTGCCTTGACCAGATCAACGCCAGCTTGTCCGGGCACATCATCACGCTGGAAGACCCCATTGAGTACTTGCACAAGGACAAACGCTGCCGCGTACGCCAGCGCCAAGTCGGCGAAGGCCATGACTGCATCAGCTTTGCTGGCGGCGTAGTGGCCGCGATGCGCGAAGACCCGGACATCATCATGGTGGGAGAAGTTCGCGATCAGCAAACCATGCAAGCGTGCCTAGCTGCTGCGCAGACTGGTCACTTCGTGGTGGCCACCTTGCACACCAACAGCTCGACGGAGGCCATTGAACGCGTTCTCGCCTTTTATCCAGAAAAAGAACGGGATCTGGCCAGGTCCGTTCTGTCGTCCACCTTGCGCGGGGTCATTGCCCAACGCCTGATCAAAGCCAACGCAGGCGGACGCGTCTTGGCTGCCGAGTTGCTCCTGTGCACCCCGGCGATCCGGGCCAACATCGCCACCGGCCAATTGATTGCGATCGAGCAGACCATGGAGACCGGCCGCTCGGAAGGGCAAATCACCATGAACTACAGCTTGCAGCAGTTGTTTGAGAACGGCCTGATCAGCCGTGATGCGGCTCTGACCGCCAGCTCCAAGCGCGACTACCTCGAAAAACGACTGGGGGGCACTTGATGAACCCGACGATCAAATGCATGGCAAAGCGAGGCCAAATGCGCCGCAGGCTATTCGACCAATGCGCAAGTCAAAAAGGCAAACAAAAGGGCTTTAGCCTGCCTGAAATGATGGTCGCCATTGTTTTGGCCGCTCTATTTCTGAACACCATCGCCGAAGCGTTGACTCCGGCACTGGCTTTTTTTGGGAAACAGGACACCACCGCAAAATTGGCTGATTTGCGCCTGGCCATCGAAAGCGCATACAAGGAAGATTCCAAACTGGTGGACGCTGTGCCCGGTGCCGTGTTCACGGTCGCGGGTGGTGCTATCAGCCCAGTAGTGCCGGATGCCACCGGGCGCTGCGTGACGGCCGCAAACACTTTCACCCCCATTGCCCGTTACCTGCCCAGCTCGGCAGCAGTCAGTGCGGTTGACGGTTTTGGCCAAGGGATGTGCGTTTACATCACCACGCGCCAGTCCTGGACGGTCAACGGCTTGACCTACCCGTACCACAGCATTGCCGTGGTCTCACCTGGATATGACGGCGCAGTCGATGCCACCACGGCTTTGAGCGCGGCCGGTGTCCTCACCCTTGGGGGCGATGACAAAGGCATCGTGATCGATGGGCGCAAGCTCGTGGGAGACCTGGTGGACACGGCCATGGGCCAGATCAACCGGGCAAGCACGGCGCTGGCCAGTTATTTCATGACCAGGTATCAGAGCAACGCCTCGCGGGATATGGGGGTAGATTACTTTGCCCGCACCAACCGTGCGGGTGCTGCCACCAGCGAATTCGACAGCGCAGGCTCCATGCCCTCAACGGGCGGTGCCGTTGTAGCCATCACCAACAACTCAGCGCACACCGTGCTGGGCTTGTCTGTAGCCGATGTGACCGACCCTTGGGGCGGCACGCTGCTGCTGGATAACAGCTCGGACGCCGTTCGCAACCCAGAAAACAGCACGGCCTCTATGCGATCGCCCGGCTACACCGCACGCATCAGCACAACGCTGCCCAACGGCGCAGTGCTGGAGCGCACGGTTGTCGGTGCGTATTGATCTGTGAGTATTGATCTGTTTGAGCCGCCTCGACCACCCAACCTAAGTTCCCCTTCCCCAATCAGCCAACCCACTATTTCACTCCAGGAGATCCGCCATGAAATTCACCCTGAAATCCTCTACTCACATCACCTTATCCATCTTGAGCGCCATTTTGGCAACGCCTCAAGCTTGGGCGCAAGCTGCAACGTTGACTGTTCCGCAGGCCAACACCGCCGAGGTAGGCCAGACCGGAATCAACCCCATGACAGGTCGGCCCCTGTCCGAAGAGGAACTGCACCGCCAGCTGAGCAAATCCAAGTTGTTGACTCAAATTGGCCAAGAACAAGTCAAGCAAGCGCAAAACGCGGCCGACCTGGCACTCGGCAACCTTCGCGTGGAAACTGAGAAAAACCGTGCCCGTGCCGAATCAATGGCCCAGCTCTCGGCCAGCGGCAGCGGCAAATCGGCAGGTCTGACAGTCATCAAACCCATGGCATTGCCACCGCTCAATGCCAACATCCCCGCAGGCCAGTCCCGAGCGGGTACTTCAGCAGGAACACAACCACCAGCCTGGGGGCAGAGCGCACCCGCTGCACAGCCGGTCGCCAAAGCCAGTGGCACGATCCGCATTGGCGATGAGACGCTGGATGTGTCCTCCAATGCGCCGCTGACATCTCCCGCGCAAGTGCAGTGGGTGGACTCGCAAACCCGCCAGGTTGCTCGTGCGGGATCGCCCTTGCAACCGATCAACGTGCAACCGGCCACGGGCGTGCTGGGCATTCCGGCGATTCCAGGAATCATGCCCGGCATGACACCTCCTAGTCAGGCCCAGTGAGCCGGTCGATCAAGTTTCTTTGCTCGGAGTTCATCATGAATTTGCACCATCGGCTTCTTGGCCTGATTTGGGTCATGGGCGGCATTGTCTGCACCATGTCCCCACAAGCAGTCAACGCTCAAGCATCTAGGGAATGGGGTTTGCGGGCCATTCAGGCTGTTACCGGCCTCAGCCAGCCTGCAAGCGCCCTGACTTCCGAGCACGTGGCGGTGAACTTCGGTGGCAGCAAACCTGCCACGACCACTTCATCCTCCGGGCAACGACAACACGTGGCAGATGCCCGTCCCATGGCTGTCTCGGTTCGGGAATATGGCGTTGGCACCATGACCAAGGCAGAAATCATCCAGGCCGCCAAAGCCATCATGTCCACCGCCAAAGCCAACCAAATCGCGGGCATCATCAAAGGCGTGATGGCCCAAGGCAAAGTGGGCTCAGGGGTGTTCATTTATGAACAGCAAGTGCGGCCCAAAGGAGCCCCACGTGACATGAAACTGTCTTGGGGTGTCACGGTCACAGAAAACGGCTATGTGTTTGCTGGTGACCCCAAAGTGATTGATTCCGACCCCACTTTGGTCTACATGCTCTACACATCGCTGGCTGCTGAAGCAGGCCTGCCCAGCAGCTGGACCTATGCGGATGCAGGCGTGCTCAAGTGGCAGCTCAGAAAGCTCGATGGCACACCCGCTACCGCCTGGACCACCGTGAACACGGCTGGAGCATTCGATGAAACTGCAGACTCTGAATTCAAAATCAGCTGCCTGGCCAACAAAACCACAGCTGGATGCCCAACGGGTTTTGTGGACGCCAAGACGCTGATGGCTGAAACCGCATCGGCAGCAGCCATGATCGACTACGTGCGCAAAGTGGCCCCGGCCTACGATGAAACGCTGGACCCATCGACCGGCGAGACGGTTTATCAACCTCAGATGTCGGTGAGCTACGACCGTAGAGAGTACGACCGCACCGGCTGCAGCTCGGGAAATTTCCGAAACATCGGGCGGCGCGGCTACACACTCAAGACCACGGTGGATCGCTACCAGATGGGCGAATCCGACCAATTAGCCACCCGGATCAACCGGTTTGAAAGCACCAGCATTTCTCCTACAGAAAATTTCGATCTGAGCAAAACCTTGGACATGACCAGTCAGTCTCTGTCCAACCAAGTGATCGACAGCTTCACCAGTGCCCTGGTCGCATCATCTACGGTGCGCGGATTGCAATACCTCGCACCGATCACCACTTACAGCACCTTGAGCAACGCCAACAACATGCGGCTGGAGTCCACTCAAAGTGACATGGCCATGAGCTGGGTGCCCGGTGGCAACGGCACCTACAGCCTGTATTTGGGGACCATTGCCGACAATTATTGGGGCGGGTACGGTGCGGTCTATGACCGCTCCATGTCATTCAACATCAGCAACAAGGACTTGTACACCAAGTTCACATTGGCAGGAGCTTGGTTTGATGACTGGCTTATGGTTCAGGTCAATGGCAACCTGGCTTATGTGGGCCCTTATGGAGGTGATCGACTCGAGGTCCACAATGTTTGCATTGATTACAACGATGGATGTATGAGTTCTTATCCAATGGTCTACAACAATGATCCAAGAACATCCGTCGGTACTTGGCCAGAACTCAGAACCAACTGGGGTATTGGTCTAAATATTGACTTGCGCCCCCACTTACGTGCCGGCCAAAACACCATCTTCATGCGCACGATCGTCGCCGGGAATGGCGAAGGTGCCATCCGCATCGATGCCACCTCTTGCCTGGCCGATTAAAGCTAAACAGCAGCCCTACCTACAAGCACTTCACCTGCAGGAACGCACATGTCACCCCTCATTACCTTTACTCGCACCTTCAAACGTGTTGTGTGCACCTTGCTGGCCAACAGCATTGTGTTTGCCACGCTGATGACGCCGCTTCAAAACGCCCAGGCGCTTCCAGGCGAATACTCACCCACTTACCGCAACGAATGCTCGGTTGTCGATTGCGCGTTTCAATACCCAGTGCCGATCGACAACTGGCAGGAAGTGGCCACGATGTGGAACCCACAAGGCCACAGAGGCAAGGTCGATGGGCGCGAATACTTCAAAGGTGAGCAATGGATGGCCCTTGGCCAGCATGCGGCTGGTGTTCTGGGTCTGTCCAGCGCCGAAGTTGGCCTCAAAGCTTGGATGCAGCCCGCTATCGAGTCACACCCTTGGGTCGTGGCCAGGTTTTTGCCAGAGCGCGGTGAGCTGCGCATCAACGTGATCAAGACCATCAAGACCCCTGAGGGCATGCAGCGTGTTGTGGTCACCGACTACACCCCGCAGCACGGCCGCTGGCACATTGTGCGGCGCATGTTCCGCGACAAA
>CAYRBW010000044.1:0-14049 GCA_964422575.1 uncultured Limnohabitans sp. | reverse complement strand
GTATTCGCTCATGTGCTCTTTGTAGAGCTTGGACAGGGGGAAGCGGTTGTCCACCCAGTTGAGCAACTTTTCGCCAGCAGGGGCGTTGGGGGAAATTTCTTTGAATTCAGCCATGTTGTTCTCCATCAAGCCTTCTTGTCTTCACCAATGATCAATTTGGTGTCAGACAGGTACATGTGCGGAGGCACTTCGAGGTTGTCAGGTGCGGGTTTGTTCTTGAACACGCGGCCAGCCAGGTCGAAAGTCGAACCGTGGCAAGCGCACAGGAAACCACCTTGCCAGTCGTCTGGCAAAGAGGGCTGAGGACCCGTGGCGAACTTGTCACCGGGCGAGCAACCCAAATGGGTGCAAATACCGACAGCCACCATGATCTCAGGCTTGATGGAGCGGTGTCCATTTTTGGCGTATTCAGGGGTTGGGTAAGCGTTGCGATCCGATGCAGGATCGGCCAGCTGGCCTTCGATTTTCTTGAGGGATTCGAGCTGCTCAGGCGAGCGCTTCATGATCCACACAGGCTTGCCGCGCCATTCGACGGTGAGCTTTTCGCCCGGATTCAAAGCGGAAATATCCACTTCGACGGCCGCGCCAGCCGCTTTGGCTCGTTCGGAAGGTTGAAAGCTGCTGACGAAGGGGGTGGCCACAAAGCCGGCGCCTACGGCACCTGCGCAACCGGAAGCAATCAGCCAGGTCCGTTTGCTGCTGTCGACTGGGGTGTCACTCATGGGAATCCTCTAGCGAGTCGTTATCAGGGTCAACCCGGGATTGTAGCGGAGTGAAACAAACAACCGACTTACAAGACTTAACCCACCATCGTTCTTGCGTCACAATGCGTATTGCTGCTTATTTTCTGGAGCTATACAGATGTCATTTGTTGGGGAATTCAGATCTTTCGCCGTCAAAGGCAACGTCATGGACTTGGCCGTCGGCGTGATCATTGGCGGCGCATTCGGCAAAATCGTTGACTCGGCCGTAAGCGATCTGATCATGCCGCTGATCAGCAAAGCCTTTGGTGGGTTGGATTTTTCCAATTACTACATCGCTTTGGCTGGACAAACTGCAGGACTGTCGCTGATCGAAGCCAAAAAACTGGGCGCTGTATTCGCCTACGGCAGCTTCATCACCGTGGCGCTGAACTTCATCATCCTGGCCTTCATCATTTTCGTGATGATCCGCCAAATGAACCGATTGACCGCTGCCAAGCCCAAAGAGGTGGTGCCTGCGGCGGCCCCGATCACGCCTGAAGATGTTTTGCTGCTGCGTGAAATCCGCGACAGCCTCAAAAACAAGGACTGAAACACTCCTATGGTCAGGGCGTCCCGCTGACCATTTGGCGCGCCATGCGGATGGCCTCAATCATGCTGCTTGCATCCGCCTGGCCTTTTCCAGCCAGATCCATGGCAGTGCCATGGTCAGGACTGGTTCTCACCAAGGGCAAGCCCAGCGTCACGTTCACGCCCTGCTCCACCCCCAAGTACTTGACAGGAATCAAGCCTTGGTCGTGGTACATCGCAATGACCACATCAAATTCACGCCGTCCGTCAGCCTGTTTGCGCGCCCGCATGAACACCGTGTCAGGCGCGTAAGGGCCATGCACATCGATGCCAGCCTGCCTGGCCACTGAAAGGCAAGGCTGCAAAACCTCGATTTCTTCACGGCCAAACAAGCCGCCCTCGCCCGCATGCGGATTGACGCCTGCGACCGCCATGCGCGGCCTGCGGCCCAAAATTTGGGTCAATGATGCATCCGAGATACGTAATGTTTCCAACACACGTTCGACCGTGATGGCCTCAAGTGCATCGCGCAAAGACACATGGATACTCACCAGCACCGTGCGCAGCTGGTCGTTGGCCAGCATCATGCGCACAGGCATGGCGTCCAGCGGCACACCCATGTGTCGGGCGGCTTCGGCTTGGAGCAACTCGGTGTGTCCAGGGTATTGGTTGTAGGGCGCACCCGCAGCGTGCAAAGCCTCTTTGTGCAAAGGCGCCGTGACCAAGGCCGCAACATCTCCTCGCAAGGCCGCGCGCGCAGCCCACAACACCGCCTCGCCCGCCAATTGACCTGCACGGGCATCGACCAGGCCCCACGGCAGCACAGGCGCAACAGGGACCACCTGCAACACGGGCAGGCAGCCTGGCGGCACAAGCAATGCCTCTGACGGCGTCTGGATTTCACAAATGGGATGCGTCGGCACCACTTGCACCAAAGCCATGGCCCGGCGCATCAAGCCCACATCGCCCGCAACAAAGCAAGCCTGGGTGGACTCAGGCGCAACACACCATGCACGGGCAATGATTTCGGGGCCAATGCCGCAAGCGTCACCTGGCGTGATGGCGATAGGTTGCCCGATGGGTGAAGTCAACAAGGCGGATTCGGTGGTCATGCAGGCGCGCCTCAGGCCGGGTTGTCAATTTCAATGAAACGGTGTTCGAAACCCAGGTCTTGCGCCACACGTGCCGCCACAGCCGGTGCGCCATAGCGCTCGGTGGCATGGTGGCCGCAAGCCAAAAAGGCAACGCCAGTTTCCCGAGCCAAATGGGCTTGCGGCTCCGAGATTTCTCCGGTGATGAACGCATCCACCCCTTGGGCAATGGCTTCCTCAAAATAGCTTTGCGCGCCACCAGTGCACCAAGCCACGCGGCGAACGGGGCGATCGGTGTCTCCCACACAGGTGACCGACCGCCTGAGCGCACCCGCCACATGGTCTGCCAAGGCCTGAGGCCGTGTCCAGACATGCGCATTCGTAGCCCTGCCCAAAAACCCCAAGTCTTGCTCGCCAAAGCGGCCATCAACTTGCAAACCCAGCACACGCGCCAACTGAGCGTTGTTGCCCAATTCCGGATGCGCGTCGAGGGGCAAATGGTAGGCAAACAAGTGGATGCCATGGGTCAGTAACAAACGCAAACGCGCCCGCATCCAACCCGTCACGCGCCCATCTTGCCCCCGCCAAAACAGGCCATGGTGCACCAAAATGGCATCTGCATCCGCTTCTATGGCCGCTTCGATCAGAGCGCGACTGGCGGTGACACCACTGACGAGCAAGCGCACCTCGCGATCACCTTCGACCTGTAGGCCGTTGGGCCCGTGATCGCGAAACTTGTCTGGTTGAAGCATGGCATCAAAGGCCTGTCCCAATATTTTGGCGGTGGTCATGGCGAAAAGCTTTCTGTCCTGAACGGGTATTGTGGCGCAAGGCAGCTGAGCATTGGCAGCAAATCAAGGACAATCAAACACCATGAAACGTTATTGGCTCCTCTTTTCTCAATGGGTGACGGTCTTATTGGCCGTCTGGTTTGTCATCGCCACGCTCCAACCCGAGTGGCTGCGCAGCGCACAGCGCACAAGCAATGGCATGACTTTGTTGCAGGCCCCCATCGGGTCAGCACTCAGCCGACCCGCAGGCAGCCTGAGTGCGCCTGCCCGCCAAGCATCGCCTGCCGTGGTCAGCATCAACACCAGCAAAACCAACAGCCCCAAAAACCCAAACCAAGACCCATGGTTCAAATTTTTCTATGGTGAACAAGAAGAGCAAAAACCGACAGGCTTGGGCAGCGGGGTCATCGTGAGCCCTGAGGGGCACATCCTGACCAACAACCACGTCATTGAAGACGCAGACGACATCGAAGTTGTGTTGGCCGATGGCCGCCGGGCCGGGGCTAAGGTCATTGGCACCGACCCCGAGACCGATTTGGCCTTGCTCAAAATCTCACTCGACAAATTGCCCGTGATCGTTTTGGGCCAAAACCAAGAACTGCAAGTCGGTGATGTGGTGCTGGCCATTGGCAACCCCTTTGGCGTCGGTCAAACCGTGACGTCGGGCATCGTCAGCGCCTTGGGTCGCAGCCAGTTGGGCATCAACACCTTTGAAAACTTCATCCAGACCGATGCCGCCATCAACCCCGGTAACTCGGGTGGCGCGCTGATCGATGTAAATGGCCACCTCATGGGCATCAACACCGCCATTTACTCTCGCTCGGGGGGCAGCATGGGCATTGGCTTTGCCATCCCGATTGCTACTGCCAAACAAGTCATGCAAGACTTGCTCAAAAACGGCAAGGTCATCCGGGGCTGGATCGGGGTTGAACCCCAAGACATGTCGCCTGAGTTGGCAGAGAGCTTTCAATTGCCCTCATCAGGCCAAAGCCTGCCTGCAGGCGTGGTCATTACAGGCGTACTCAAAAACGGTCCTGCAGCGGCCGCTGGCATCCGCCCTGGTGATGTGATCGTTCAGGTCGCGGGGCAACCCGTGCGCAATGTGCCTGAGCTGTTGACCCAAGTAGCCGGCTTGAAACCTGGCGTTCAAGCCGAAGTGAATGTGTGGCGTCGCCAAGGTGAAGTCAATCTGCGCCTGACGCCCGCCGAACGCCCACCCGTAGGCAGACCACGCAAATAAGCACAGGGGCCCATGCCCCGGTCGCTCAGCGGCACGCACCATGCAAAAGAGGCCTGCTGGCCTCTTTTTTGGGGAAATTGATGCCGTCAAGCGGCGGTTTCGGAATCTTGAGGGGCCTGCGTGTGCTTAATGAACACCTGTGCAGCCCAGATGCCCAACTCATAAAGCAAACACATGGGAATGGCCAAAGCCAACTGAGACACCACATCAGGTGGCGTGACCACGGCGGCGATCACAAAAGCCAGCACCACAAAATAGCCCCGAAAATCCTTGAGCTTTTGCACGCTGACCACGCCCATGCGGGCCAACACCACCACGGCCACAGGTACCTCAAACGCCAAGCCGAAGGCCAAGAACATCGACAACACGAAGCTCAGGTAAGCCTCAATATCTGGCGCGGCCGTGATGCTTTTGGGGGCAAAACTCTGGATGAAGCTGAACACCTGACCAAACACAAAGAAGTAACAAAACGCCACCCCGATGAAAAACAGCAGCGTGCTGGACACCACCAAAGGCATGACCAGCTTTTTTTCGTGGCTGTAAAGACCCGGGGCAATGAAGGCCCAAACTTGGTACAAGACCACAGGCAAAGCGATGAGGAACGCACTCATCAGCAAGATCTTCAAAGGCACCATGAACGGCGAGATGACCGACGTGGCGATCAAAGTGGCCCCTTTGGGCAAATGCACCACCAAGGGCGCAGCCAAAATGTCGTACAAATTGCCGGGGCCAGGGTAAATGGCCAAAACCGCTGCGGCCACCGCCACGGCAATCACGGCCCGCACCAAGCGGTCGCGCAACTCGATCAGGTGCGCAACAAAAGGCTGCTCAGAACCTTTGAGTTCGTCGTCGGGCTGGGAAGGGGTATCGGACATGGCGGAATCGGTTGGACGGTGTGCACCCAAGGCACACCCGCGTCACAGAGAATTGAGGGGCTTGGGCCGGTAACGGGCCACGCGTGCGGCGCCCGAAAGCGCTTTGGTGCGCACCCCGGAGCGGGCTTTGTACCACTGAGGCACGGCACCACGCTTGAGACGCCAGTTTTTGTCTGGGCGAACGTAATAAGGCGGGGGCGGCTCGATGGCAGGCAAATCACTGCTCAGACCCGTCGTGGTTTCTGCCCAGTCTTTTTCAAAATCAGAGGCCGTGGTCTGGACGGACTGCTCAACATCGCGAGCCGCCGTCTCCATGGTTTCTTTCATTTTCTTCAGCTCTTCGAGGTCCATGGACCGATTGACCTCGGCTTTGACGTCTGAGACGTAGCGCTGCGCCTTACCCAAAAGGGTACCCAATGTGCGGGCCACTTTGGGTAGTTTTTCGGGGCCAATGACGATCAACGCCACCACCCCGATGAGCGCCATTTTCGAAAAACTTAAATCCAACACAGTGCGGCGCTCAGTCGTTCAAACATCAAAGCTTGGTCTTGGCTTCAACGTCAATGGTGGTCTTTTCGGCTTGGGCCGCGGTCGAAGCGGTGACCTGACCGGCCACAGGCGCTGCCTCGTCCTTGGTGCCGCCTTCTTTCATGCCGTCCTTGAAGCCCTTCACGGCGCCACCCAAGTCGGAGCCCATGTTTTTGAGCTTTTTGGTGCCGAACACCATCACCACGATCAACAACACGATCAGCCAGTGCCAAATGGAAAAAGTACCCATGAAAATCTCCTAATGATCTGAGGATTCTAAGGGGATCGACACCCCGTATCGGATCGGCCCTGAGGAAGGAAGGATTTGGGAGAAGAAAGCGCCTTTTCAGCCCCGCAGCCAAGGGCGTGGACCGCCCATGACATGCATGTGCAGGTGGTGCACTTCTTGACCCCCCTCGGCTCCATTGTTGACCACGATCCGGAACCCCCCATCCGGGTAGGGATTGCAACCCTCTTGCAAGGCCAACTTGGGGGCCAGCGTCATCATGTGCCCCATCAAGCCCACATGTTCAGGAGCCAAGTGCACCATCGAAGGAATGTGCAACTTGGGGATGATCAAAAAGTGAATGGGCGCCCACGGCGCGATGTCGTGGAAGGCGAAGACATGTTCGTCTTCATGCACTTTGCGCGAGGGAATCTGGCCCGCGATGATTTTGCAAAAAATACAGTTGGCGTCGGTCATGGTTGCTCGTGATGAAACGGGTTCAGTCGGTGACCGGGCGCTGCGCGTTCAGGCGCACCATGCCCAGCACAATGCGGTACAAAAACCAGATAGAAATGGCCACCCAGGCCAACCAGCCCGGAAAGAAAAAGAAGAACCAAAGCGGCAAAGTCACCAGATAGAGCAATGCTGCCCAGATCACCGTGCGGATGCGGTAGCTGAAATGTGTACCCTCCCAGCCTGGGGCATCGCCTTTTTTGACCAGGTCAATGATGAGCGCCACCACCAGCAAAGCCGGGCCCATTTGCGCCCCCGGAATCACGGCGCTGACCGCCACGATCAGGTGCAAGATATAGCTGACCCAGCTGATGGTGTGGGTGCTGTCGTCAAGAAGTTGGTCGTTCATGGTTTGTTAGCCGAAGCGTGTAATTGAGTCATCAAAACGTGCTATCTACTCGCCCAAGCGCTCACGCTCTTGCACTTTGCGCAGGGCTTTTTCTTCCAGCCCGCTCAGGCCTTCGCGGCGGGCCAGCTCGTTGACCACGTCGGCGGGCGTGAGGCCATAGTGCGCCAGCGCAATCATGCTGTGAAACCACAAATCGGCCACCTCATACACCAGCTTGGACGCATCGCCGCCATGGTCCACATCCTTGGCGGCCATCACGGTTTCGGTGGCTTCTTCGCCAATCTTCTTCAAAAAGGCGTCAGGCCCCTTGTGCAGCAGGCGGGCCACATAGCTTTTTTCGGGGTCGCCGCCGTTGGCGGGTTTGCGGCTTTCGATGATGGCGGCCAAGCGGGCCAGCGTATCGGATGAATTGGGTGCGCTCATGGGCTTACTTGTAAATGGTTTCAGGGTCTTTCAGGACCGGGTCCACAGCCTGCCAGCCATCGGGCTGCAAGCTCTGAAAAAAGCAACTGTGGCGGCCCGTGTGGCAGGCAATGCCCGGCTCATGCCCCAGCTGGGTCACTTTGAGCAGCACCACATCGTTGTCGCAATCGATGCGGATGTCGTGCACCGTCTGCACATGGCCAGACTCCTCGCCCTTGAACCAGAGTTTATTGCGTGAACGGCTGAAATACACCGCCCGCTTGAGCTCAGCCGTCTTTTGCAGCGCCTCACGGTTCATCCATGCGAACATCATCACGTCGCCAGTGTCTTTTTCTTGGGCGATCACAGGCACCAAGCCTTTATCGTCCCATTTGATTTGATCAAGCCAGTTCATAGAAGGGTGATCTTAAGACATTAGGGCATGAAACCTGTGTACGCGGGGGGTCAAGACCAGTTGCAGCATCCATGACCGTTTGTAGTACCGACATCCGCACCGTTTGCATCCAATCATCAACCCGCCACCACGAGCCAAAGCTTGACTCTGGAATTAAAACTGAACATCCAATGCCTGGATCAATTGTTGCGCAATTGATCCATGTTGAATGCTGCTTGCAAATGCGGGGAAGCCCTTGTAGCAGAGTTAACCGAGCGACTGCGGCTTGACGCCTTGCCCACGAGATGCAGGATAGACAAGGTGCGCCTCGCGCAAAGTGGCCGACCGTTGGTACTTCGGTTGAACGTTAGGCGGTGCTCACTGCACTGGTGACGGTCCACGCTAAGACGAGTTGCGCGACAAAGTATGCAGGCCAACCCCACAAGTAGTTGATGTAGCCCTGCCGCACGAAGCGTTGTCTAGCAACCGACAGGTCAGATGCCGTGAAGAGGATTGCTCCGACTAGGATGCCCCAACGCTCGGAAGCAATTGCGTGGCCTGCAGCTGCAACACACATGCCGAGGATCACGATCACGTAAGCGAGTACGGGTGCCTTAAAGGGGGCAGGTGTGTGCGGAAGGAGCCACCTCAACGCGGCTCCGCCGAAAATGACCGCCACCAGTGCTGCGACCGGTATTGCGAACACCGAGAGCTCGCCCATAGTGAACGCCGTCGCGAACAGTACGTGGGAGAGCAGGAACGCAACCAAGCCAGCCAAGAAAGCCCTGGACGCGCTGAAGAGTAGAAGTGCGTCTCCGATCCAGCCCAGAACCAGTGCGCCAAGGATCAGCTGACCGTACGTAGAACTCTGAGCATCAAGTGAGACCGCGACCAATACGAAGAACGTGCTCGCTGCAAGCTTGGCAATGACCTTTGCGACAACTCGCCCTCGTCGTTCGGCCAGAAGTAATCCAGCAACCGCGGCGAGGCAGGCAATCGTCAGGGAAATCGCAGTTGACATTGTGGTGACGGGAATGCGCCGTCTAGCGTTCTCTCGATTGAAGGGTTGGTCATTGTGTGCGCTACCTCAATTGCTATCCGTGAAGCTGAGATGCCTCGCGTGAGGCCAGTCGTTGGGGCTACGGACTAGACCACCCGCGGCCAGCTACCGGATAGAAGCCAAATCATACTAGCAAGTGTGGCCAGGCCCACGATTTCGACTAACAGCGCCAAATCGGTACTGGCTTGATCGACTCCGCTTAACGGCTCGCTTGGAAACTGACCAAACGTAATGAGCCTAAGCACTAGCCAACCGATTGACCAGCTAATTGTTTCTACCCAGAAGTCCCATGCGAGCCACCACAAGGCGCGGAGAAATCTAACGAAGAAGCTCTTCGAAATGTCGAATATGTCTAATGGATCGAGCATCTTTACGAAAACACTTAGCGTTTATCCGCCACGCCAATGCGCCAAGCCAAAACCAGCAGTGTCTTTCGCGGTGGATGAACCATGTTGAGCTAAACCGCCTCAGTGGCGGTGGTGTGTGGGTTTCACTTAGGGGATTGATATTTCGAACCCCCGCCATGGGTTTCATTATGCCCATGAACTGGCTCGATAGACCGGGGTTTTTTGAATGCTTTGAGTCCCTTTTGTGCGGCCAGCCCAACGTCTTGCCGCTGATCTTGGTGCTGCCATGGGCGTGTGCTTCGCTGGCAGCTTGCTTTTGCCATACCTTGCCCACAAGTGCGCGCATCCACCCCTGACCCTTGATCGGGCCATGTTCGCTGGGGTCTGAATGTGCTGGTGCGCTTTGCATGCTCAAGGCCTCTTCGCCGGTGGTGTGCGGGGGATTTGTCCGTTTTGCCCTGTGCCTGAGTGCCAAACGGATCAGGTCGCGGCTTCGCGCGACCTATCCTTACTCGTTGGGCGTCCCCCGTTCAATTCTTGGCGAGGAATTCTTCATGCAGATGCACAAGTAGCGCGATGCGATTCTCTAGGTCTGGAAAATTCTTGGCGATTTCATCGCCTGCTTCGCCAATAGCGTGCGAGAAGAAGAGATTTAGGGTTTTCATTGTTAGGTGCGCAAGGGTTGATAGCAGCTGTGGCCTTGGACGATGCCACTCAAGGTCTGCTCGATATCCAGAACCAACTTCAATGAGCAATTCGCCTGCGAGGCCTGTGAACGCGTGTTCGTCCTCAAATGCGCGGACTTTCGCGTCATCGACTTCAACGCGTGTAACGCTCGGCACTTCAATAGTCGGATTCATTGGAGGCTGACTTGTGAAGCCCAACGTAGAAGTGAGCGGCAGCGTTTCGCCGTCCGATCGACTGTACTGTTAGCCATGAGCATCTCAGGCGTGAGCGGTGACGAGGCTCAACTGGATTTCGGGTTTGAGATTCGTGTATCGAGGAACGTCCGCCATTAAGACGGCACCAACAGCTGCCAACGCAGCTTGAGCAATCTCGACTGACGGGAAATAGGCATTTGACGCCGCGATAATCTCGCCAGCAACTGGCGGTTTTGGTGAAATGTAGCGGTCACTTTCCAAGCGAAGAAGGCCATGTGGTGTGAGCGCATCTTTTGTGAGACGCATGTGCTCAGAGTTGTAGTACTCATGATTGAAGCTCGCACCTTCTGACCAACGATAAAAACCAATTATTCGAATCATCATATTTCCTTCAATGTAGACGCCTAACACTTAGCGTTTATCTGCCACGCCAAGGTGCCAAGGCACCAAGCCAAGGCCAAAAGCGTCATTCGCGGCAGATGAACCATGTTGAGCTGAACCGCCACAGTGGCAGTGGTGTGTGGGTTTCGCTATAGGGGATTGATGCTTTCATCCCCCGACTTGCGCTTTATTATGCCCATCGTCGGCGCCCCTTGATCTGTGCTTGACCTGGCTGATGCACAACGCATGCAATTGCGTAGACCCCAGCACTTTTGGATTCGTTTTTCATCCGCTGGAGCGCTGCTCAGGCTGGCAGCATGCGTCACCCACGCGAGATGGGTGTGGCCGATGTGGAGGCGTTTTGTCCATGCTGGCCAAGGACGAGGTGGCTGGCCTTTTGGCGCAGATGGACGGCGTGACCGTGCTGCTGGCTCGGCTGTTGTATGGCACGGCCAGCCCTTTGGATCCCGTGCTCAGCGTTTGAGCAAGTCGTCAGCGCATCACAAGCGCACAGGAATTCCGCGCTCTTTCATACGCTCTTTGGCCTGCTGCACGGTGTACTCACCGTAATGGAAGATACTGGCGGCCAGCACCGCGTCGGCGCCACCAATGCTCACGCCGTCGGCCAAGTGGTCAAGGTTGCCTACGCCGCCCGACGCGATCACGGGCACGCTGACGGCATCGCTCACGGCGCGTGTCAGTGGCAGGTCAAAGCCGCTTTTGGTGCCATCGCGGTCCATGCTGGTGAGCAGGATTTCGCCCGCGCCGTAGTCGGCCATCTGCTGGGCCCAGGCCACGGCGTCCAGGCCCACGTTTTTGCGGCCGCCGTGGCTGTACACGTCCCAGCCGGGGCCAATGGGCAAACCGTTGGTGCCGATGCGTTGCTCGTCTTCGCGTGTGCGACGCTTGGCGTCGATGGCGACCACGATGCACTGCGCGCCGTATTTGGCCGAGGCGTCGCGGATGACTTGCGGGTTGGCAATGGCTGCCGAGTTAAAGCTGGTTTTGTCGGCACCGGCGTTGAGCAATCGACGCACATCTTCCACCGTGCGCACGCCACCACCCACGGTGAGTGGGATGAACACCTGGCTGGCCACGGCTTCGATGATGTGCAGGATCACATCACGCCCGTCACTGGTGGCGGTGATGTCGAGGAATGTGAGTTCGTCAGCGCCCTGCTCGTTGTAGCGGGCGGCGATTTCAACCGGGTCGCCGGCGTCGCGCAGTTCGACAAAGTTAACCCCCTTAACGACTCGACCACCGGTCACGTCAAGGCAGGGAATGATGCGTTTGGCCAGCATGGGGAGCTATCTATTCAAAAAATTCAGAACACGCGCAGGCGCTGTGCACCTTGCCAAAAATCACCCGACGCAATGCAGACGGGTTCATACACCTGCGCCGCCTCCACACACAGCATGTGTTGCCAACCGTCCGCAGGCATGTCGGCAAGGGCTGCGCATTGGTTGGCACCCGGGTTCCAGACCACGGTCTGGGCCCAGTCCATGTCTTGCTCAATCGACAGGGTGTGTGGGCCGTCTTGCAGTTCGTAGCCTTGCGGGGCAGCGGCGTAGACGCGATCAAACTCGCCCACAAAGCGCAGCTCGGGTGCAGCCGTGGCGTGACGGTCTTTGACCGCATCCCATTCGGCCTGACCACCCAAACCCAACAATTTGGCTTGCGCCACATCGTTGACCGCGAAATAGCTGTGCAGTGCCCCGGTGAAGCACAGGGGCTTGTCGTCGGTGTTGCGCACCGCCAAGTCCACCTGCAGTGCGCCCGGTGTCAACTCGATCAGCAAGAGCGCTTCAAAAGACTGGTCCCACCACTGGCGTGTGGCAGCGCTGTCGTTCAGGGCCAGCGCTAGATGGACCTTGTCGGCCTCCAGGCGTGCAGGTTTTGCGGTCCACGAGACGTTGCGTGCAAAGCCATGCTTGGG
This sequence comes from uncultured Limnohabitans sp., assembly GCA_964422575.1. Taxonomy (GTDB): domain Bacteria; phylum Pseudomonadota; class Gammaproteobacteria; order Burkholderiales; family Burkholderiaceae_C; genus Limnohabitans_A. The sequence goes on along the minus strand of CAYRBW010000044.1, from coordinate 1,764 downwards.
TAGATCACCGCGCTGGTTGAATTGGGGAAAACACACCGGTATGCCACCCCGGATGGCGGCACGGTCATTGTGTCGGCTTTGGGGGCTCAGATAAAGGCGTTCGCGACCATCGGACACCCAAGACAGCACATGGGCACCATGGTGCGCAACCACCACACGGTCACCACAGGGCAACTGCAACTCGGTGGCAGGCCAACCTGCAAAAACAAGTTCCCGGCAGGTGGCCCCGGTGTTCATGTTCAGCCGTTCAGCTCGTCAGCGCGTTGCTGGGCCAGTGCAAAGTCCAGGTCGCCAGAATAAACCGCACGGCCGCAGATCACGCCTTCTACGCCTTCATCTTCCACAGCACACAGCTGCTCAATGTCGGCCATATTGGACAAACCGCCCGAGGCGATCACGGGGATGGTGAGGGCCTGCGCCAGCTTGACGGTGGCGTCGATGTTGATGCCACTCAGCATGCCGTCACGGCCAATGTCGGTGTAGATGATGGACTCGACGCCCCAGTCTTCGAACTTCTTGGCCAGGTCCACCACTTCGTGGCCGGTGAGCTTGCTCCAACCGTCGGTGGCGACTTTGCCGTCTTTGGCGTCCAGGCCCACAATGATGTGGCCGCCAAAGGCGGTGCAGGCGTCTTTCAAGAAGCCGGGGTTTTTGACGGCAGCAGTGCCGATGATGACGTAGCGCAGGCCGCTGTCGATGTATTTTTCGATCGTGTCCAGATCACGGATGCCACCACCCAGCTGCACCGGAATGTCGTCACCCACGGCCTTGAGGATGGCCTTGATGGCCCCGAAGTTTTGCGGTTTGCCCGCAAACGCGCCGTTCAGATCCACCAGGTGCAAGCGGCGTGCACCTTTTTCGAGCCAGGTACGGGCCATGGCTGCGGGGTCTTCCCCGAAGGTCGTGGCTTGGTCCATATCGCCCTGTTTGAGGCGAACGCAGTGGCCGTCTTTGAGGTCAATGGCGGGGATCAGAATCATGGCGAGTTAAATGCAGGTGAAGAAAACAAAACGGCAGTGAAAAACCACTCAAGGCTGCCAATGGAGGAAATTGCGGAACAAGGCCAGGCCTTGGGCCGCGCTTTTTTCGGGGTGAAACTGGGTGGCAAAAATGTTGTCACGGGCAATGGCGCAGGCAAAGCGGCCACCGTAATCGGTCTCGGCTGCGCTGTGCGCCGGGTTGGCCACGCGGCTATAAAAGCTGTGCACAAAATAATACCAGCTGCCGTCGTCTATGCCTTGCCACAGCGGGTGGGCAGGCGTGGCTTGCCAAACTTGGTTCCAACCCATTTGTGGCACTTTGTAGCGGGTGCCGTCGGGCTGAATTTGCCCCGCCAGCTCAAACTTGACCACGCGACCAGGAATCAGACCCAAGCCGGGTGTATCGCCTTCGTCGCTGTGGTCGAGCAGCATTTGCATGCCCACACACACGCCGAACAGGGGTTTGCTGGCAGCGGCTTCGAGCACTGCGTCCAGCAAGCCCGACTCGCGCAGCTCGCGCATGCAGTCGGGCATGGCGCCCTGCCCCGGCAAGACCACGCGATGCGCATCGCGCACGACTTGCGGGTCAGAGGTCACGGCCACTTCGGCATGGTCCACGCTGGAGGCCGCATGGATCACCGCCTGCGCCACAGAGCGCAGGTTGCCCATGCCGTAGTCAACGACGGCAACGCGGTTGACCCTCATGTCCGCCCTTCCGCCGGGCCGTCCCAAGGAAGGGCGAAGCCCCCTCGGGGGGCAGCGATGACACGAAGTGCAGAGCGTG
>CAYRBW010000043.1:0-14160 GCA_964422575.1 uncultured Limnohabitans sp. | reverse complement strand
GGCTACAGCACCACCGGCCACGTTCACATGCGTGCCCCAGCTCGATTGGTTGGGGAAGACCACGCCGATTTTTTCGGTCACGGCTTTGTCGGCAGGGTTGCTTGACCGCATCATGCGGGCCAGGTAATAGGTGTTGGTGACCGCCACGCCACACTCACCCGAGGCCACCGCCTTGATCTGGTCGGTGTCACCCCCCTTGGGACTGCGGGCCATGTTGTCCACCAAGCCTTTGAGCCAGGCTTCTGTTTTTTGTGGGCCCAAGTGCTCGGTCATGGCACCAAACAAGCTCAAGTTGTAAGGGTGTGATCCGCTTCGGATGCACAACTGGGCTTTGTACTTCGGATCGGCCAGCTTTTCATAACTGTCAAAGTCCGCCTTGTTGTATTTGATTTTGTCGAACACCACCACCCGGGCACGGGTGGACAGGCCAAACCAAGCCGTACCGCCGTTGTCCGCAGGCTTGGCCCGGAGATTGGTGGGAATGGCCTCGTCCAGCACTTTGGATTTAATGGGCAAAAATAGGCCGTCGACTTCGGCTCGCCACAGGCGGGCGGCATCGACCAGCAAAATCACGTCGGCAGGCGAGGCCGCGCCTTCGGCCTTGAGACGGGCGAGAATACCGGCATCGTCGGCATCCACCCGGTTGATCTTGATGCCAGTGGCTTTGGTGAAGTCGCTGTACAGCGCTTCGTCGGTGGGGTAGTGGCGGGCTGAATAGATATTGAGTACTTTGTCTTGTGCCATGGCCGACACCGATGCTAAAAGGCAGGCGATGCTCAGGAGGGATTGGGTCAGTGTCATGTTGAATTGGAGTCTGATCGGTGGATGGGTGTAGTTTAATACAAATGCGAATCATTATCAATAAGATTTGAGAGAAACATGAAATCATTCAAATGGAGGATCCCCATGCGTGCAGGGGTGGCTTTGGTTACAGCGCTTGTGGCGCTGGTTCTGGCGGGTTGTGGAGGATTGCCCAAAGCACCACCTACAGAGGTGGGTACTGTGAGTCGCACACCGGAACCACGGGAGCTCAAGCTGGGTTTGGCACTGGGTGGAGGTGCTGCCCGTGGCTTCGCCCATTTGGGGGTCATCCAGGTGTTGGAGGAGGCCGGCTACCGTCCTAGCCATGTGGTAGGTACTTCGGCAGGCAGTTTGGTGGCAGCTTTGTATGCGAGTGGCAAAAGTACGACGGAGCTTAGCCGTTTGGCTGAGACCATGCAGGAGGCCGACATCACCGATTGGATGTTGCCGATTTTGAACCGGGGTGCTTTGCGTGGTGAGGCGCTTGCCAAGTATGTCAACAACCAGGTGGGTGGTCGCAACATTGAACAAATGAAAATTCCTTTAGGCATTGTGGCCACCGATCTGCGCAGTGGCGAAGCCATCACCTTCAGGCGCGGCAATACCGGCGCTGCAGTGCGGGCATCGAGCGCTGTGCCAGCCGTGTTTCAGCCTGTGCGCATCGGGGATCACGAATATGTGGATGGTGGTTTGGTCGCCCCTGTACCCGTCCGTCAGGCGCGAGAAATGGGCGCAAATTTCGTGCTGGCGGTGGACATTTCGAGCGACCCTGAGGGCAATCCCTCGGCGGACACTTTTCAGATCCTTATGCAGACCTTTGCCATCATGGGCAAGAGCATCAACACACTGGCTTTGAAAGATGCCGACTTGGTGGTCCGTCCGGCCTTGTCAGGGGTTAAAAGTGCTGATTTTGGTGCGCGCACGCGCTCGATTGAAGCTGGCCGAGTGGCCATGCGGGCCATGCTGCCCATGTTGAAGTCGCGCTTGGCCGAATTTGAAATGGGCCGGTGAGCAAAGTTTGGTCGTGAGGGCTGTGGCGCTGGCGCACAAAAAAAGGGCTGATCTTGCGATCAGCCCTTGAAGGGATCTCTGTTTCCCTGACGAAATGCAAAGAGATCCGAGGAGACAACTTGAAAAATGGGGGCACACGAAATGCACCCCCACTGCAATCAAAATTATTTCTTTTTGCCAGCCTTGGGGGCCGCAGTTTGTGTCATGGAAGCCAGGTTGGACTCGGCCAAATCGGTGGCTTGTTTGACGGCTTTTTGCACAGATTCAAAAGCGGTGTTGGCTGCAGTCACGGCACCCTTCATGATGGCCACGGCTTGTTCCGAACCTGCGGGTGCGTTTTGAGCAGCGCTGTCCACCAAAGAGGCGAACTGTTTTTGAGCGGCAGCGGCTTGGGCTTCAAAAGTCTTGGTGAATTCGCCACCTGTGCCTGTCGCGATGTCATAGAGGTGACGGCTGTACGCGGCTGTTTTTTCGGCCAAAGGCTGGAACAAATTGGCTTGCATGGCCAACAACTCTTGTGCGTCTTTCACGCTCAGGGCAGCTTGGGTGTTGTTGGCGGACTCGCCCAGAGCGGTTTTGGCCACGCTCAGGTTCAGTTCGACCATTTTTTCAACGCCTTCGAAGGCTTTGGCGGTCAAGCCAAACAGGGTTTCCATATTGGCTTTGTGCGAGGCGGCGATTTGTTCGGGTGTCATCATGAGAGGCTCCAGATAAAAGTTCGGTTTCAAGAAGACTGCGCCGTAACTGGCCGGGGCCGTACAACTTTGTTGCAGTGCAGCATGGGTTGAATTTTAGGGTTTCCACGGGGTATTGCAAGGGGGTAGGTCAACGCCAAGCTCAATTTAGAGAGTGTTTTCTAGAATCGAGGGCCTCACACCAAGCCTTATGCACACTTATTACGCCGATCACTTTGTCTTTCCCTTGCCCGAAGGTCATCGCTTTCCCGTGCGCAAGTACAGCCGATTGCGGGATCGGTTGAGTGCTGAGCTGCCGGCGGTGCAGATGCGCGAAGCCCCTGCCGCCAGCGATGGTGAGTTGGCGCTGGTGCACACGCCTGCCTATCTACAAGGCGTTGCGACAGGCACGCTCGAATCGGCTGTCCAGCGGGAGATCGGCTTTCCGTGGAGTCCAGCCATGGCCGAGCGGGCACGGCGTTCCGTGGGGGCCCTTGCAAACCCTGCAAGACCGGTTCGATCCACACCTGGTGGTCAATTTGGCGGGGGCCGACCCGCACGAGGGAGACAGACTTGGTCGACTCCAACTCACGGCCGATGGCATGCAAGCGCGTGACCGTGTGGTGATGGATTGGGCCTGGCAGCGCCGCCTTCCTGTGGTGATGTGCATGGGGGCGGTTACGGGCACGACATTGAAACCACCGTTCAGGTGCAAATGCAGACCTGGCAAGTGGCTTTGGACTACTGGCAACGCTGGCACAATCTCAAGCGATGAACACCGCAGTCAAACCCCAAGCCGATGCGCGCAGCAGTTACAAGGCGTTTCGCGCCATCAGCACCCGATGGATGGACAACGACGTCTATGGCCATGTGAACAATGTCGTGTATTACAGCTGGTTCGACACCGCGGTGAATGCCACCCTGATCGAAAAGGGCGTGCTCGACATCCACAACGGCTCGACCATTGGACTCGTGGTCGAGACCCAATGCTTCTATTTTGCCCCGTTGGCATTTCCTCAAACCATTGATGCAGGCATTCGTGTGGCCAAACTGGGCACCTCCAGCGTGCGTTACGAAGTCGGCCTTTTTGCCCAAGGCGAAGAGATGTCCGCCGCCCGGGGCCATTTTGTGCATGTATACGTAGACCGCGAAACCCGCCGCCCGGTGCCGCTGACTGCCGCACTCAAAACATTTCTGGAGACTTTGACATGAGCATTTCACCCATCGGCCCCCAAGTCAGCACCCGCGTGAGCGACCCCGCCAGCGTGGACGCCGCCATCCTGAGCCGTTTTTCCGCCCGAGCCTACCTGCCCAAAGCCGTCGAGCGCGATGTGCTGCAGGACATTCTGGAAGTTTCGGCGCGCGCACCCAGTGGCACCAACACCCAGCCTTGGAAGGTGTATGTGCTGCAAGGCGCCAAACGCGATGAGCTGGTGGCCCAAACCTGTGCCGCGCACGATGCCATCCGCGCCAACCCCGCCTTGGCTTCTGAATATGCCGAGTCTTATGACTATTACCCCGAAAAATGGGTCAGCCCCTACGTCGACCGCCGCCGTGAGTGCGGGTTTTGCCTCTATGGCGTGCTGGGCATCGGCAAGGGCGACAAAGACCGCATGCATGAGCAGCACCAAATGAACTTCCGCTTTTTCGATGCGCCCGTGGGCTTGATCTTCACCATCGACAAAGTGATGGGGCGCGGCAGTTTGCTTGACTACGGCATGTTTTTGCAAAGCATCATGGTCGCTGCCCGCTCGCGCGACCTGCACACCTGCCCACAAGCGGCATGGAACGGCTTCTCCAAAATCATCTTGCCCCACGTGGGCGCGGGTGAGAACGAGATGGTGGTCTGCGGCATGGCGCTGGGCTATGCCGACGAGTCTGCGCTGGTCAACACCTTTCAAACCACACGGGTGTCGGCGCAAGACTTCACCCATTGGGTGGAGTGACGGCGGAATGACGCACAGCTGCTGACAATCCGGCGCAGTCTTGCCGCTGCGCCATGTTCTTTTTTTGAGTTTCCCATGAGCCAACCCATCTTGACCGCCCCCAGCCCTGCCGCTCAAAAATTGGAACTGCTGCGCGAATTGTTTCCGCAAGCCATTGAGACCGCCCCCGATGGCAGCGTGCGTGTGAACGCCGCTGCCATCCAGCAAGCCCTCAACCCCCATGCTGACCCGGTCAACCCCGAAGGCATTCGGGTGGAAGAAGACGGCTATGAACTGCGTTGGGTGGGCAAGCGTGAGGCTTATCACACCGCCTTTGTGCCACCCCAAAAAATCCTGAAGCCCTTGCAGGCCGATAGCCAGGACTGGGACAGCACCGACAACCTGCTCATCAAAGGCGACAACCTCGATGCGCTGCGCCTGCTGCGTCAAAGTTATTTTGGCAAGGTCAAACTCATTTACATTGACCCGCCGTACAACACCCAGAGCGACGCTTTCATCTACCGCGACGACTTCACCGTCCGGCAAGCTGAGGTGCTCAAACAACTGGGCTACAGCGCCGACAACATCGACTACATCAAAAACATCTACGGAGCGCGCACCCACAGCGGCTGGCTCAGCTTCATGTACCCGCGCCTGCTGCTGGCCAAAGACTTGCTGCGTGAGGATGGCGTGATCTTTATCTCCATTGACGACAATGAACAGGCGCAGTTGAAGTTGTTGTGTGATGAGGTGTTTGGGCAGGAGAATTTTGTAGCAAGTGTGATTTGGCACAAAAGATATGCGGCATCGAATGACTCAAAAGATCTGCCGGCGATGCACGACTATGTATTGATTTATCAGATGGGTGACTTGTTTCAGCGGAATTTGTTGCCACGGACAAGCAAGCAAGACGATTTATATAAATACGATGACGCAGATGGTAAGGGCCGGTGGAGGTCCGATAATTTGAGTGTGAAAACGGTTTCAAATACCTATCTGTATCCAATTAAAAATTTCACCACGGGTGAGTCCTATTTCCCCCCCAAAGGCCGATGCTGGTTAACGAGTCAAGAAAAAATGGCTCTTTGGATAGATGAAAAAAGGGTTTTCTTTGGGAAAGATGGAAAAGGTGCTCCGCAGCTCAAGCGATATTTGAGTGAGGTGCAACAAGGGATTGTTCCTACGACTTATTGGAGCTATGAGGAAGTTGGTCATACAGACAGTGCGCGCAAAGAATTGAAAAAAATCTTCGATGGTGCGGCACCGTTTGACAACCCGAAGCCAACGGGCTTAATTAAGAAAACATTGCAAGTAGCAACAGGGCCAAATGACACTGTTCTGGATTTCTTTGGCGGCAGTGGCACCACCGCCGAAGCCGTCATGCGCCTGAACGCCGAAGACGGCGGCAGCCGCCAATTCATCTTGGTGCAAATCCCGCAACCCATCGACGGCAAAAAGCAAAAAGAAGCCCACAGCTTCGTCACCGACACTTTGGGCAAGCCCGAGGCCACCATTTTCGAGATCACCGCCGAGCGCATTCGCCGCGCAGGGGCCAAGCTGCAAGCCGAGCGAAAGTCCGATTTGGCGACCGAGCCCGTCCACTTGGACACGGGTTTCCGTGTGTTCGAGCTGACCGACGACCCCGATGCCCTGATTTTGCAAAAGCCCTTGGCCGAAGCCACCCAGGCCGACTTGGCCAAGCTGCAAGCGGCCATCGCCACGCCCCAGCCCGCTCAACTACCACGCATCCTCTACAACCTGCTGCTGGCCGAGGGCCTGTCCTTGTCCACCCGCATCGACCCCGTGCAAGCCGAGCAACACCCGCAAGCGCTGTACCGCGCAGGCGATGTGCTCATCATCTTGCAGGCGGTGGACACCGAAGACCTGCGCCAGGCGCTGACCCAGCTCAAGGCCGCTGGCACCCCGGTGCAGCACCTGAGCGTCTATGCTCCCTGGGTGCAAGACAACAATTTCTTGCTGGGCCTCAAAACTTTGCTTGAAACCCTGGGTTTGTCGGAAGACAAATTGCGCTTGCGGGGTTGATGCGCATGACCGCCCAATTCCAATACACCCGCCTGGCCTACCAGGCTCAAGCGGTGAACAGCATTTTTGAGGTGTTCGCCGATGTGCGTTTTGTCGCGCCCACGGGTGTGCATGCCAATCCGACGTATGTGGCGCACGAGGCGCAAAAAACCATCCGGGCCAACATTGAACGCATCCGGGCAGCCAACCAGGTGCAGGCGGGTGCGGTGGAGGTGGCCGGATCGCTGACACCCGCTTTGTCGCTGGATGTACTGATGGAAACGGGCACGGGCAAGACCTTCACCTTTATCGAGACGATTCACCGGCTGCACCAAAAATACAAGCTGTCCAAGTTCATCGTCTTGGTGCCCAGCAATGCCATTCGGCAGGGCACGGTCAAGAGCTTGCAGTCCACGGCAGATTTCTTTGCCAAGGAATACAACAACCAAAAGATCAATGTCTTCAATTACTCGGACAAGACGGTCAAGGGCTTCATTCACGCGGCCAATGCGGGCATATCGGTCATGGTGGCCACTTACCAGTCGTTTGCGGGGGACGGCAAGATCATCAATAAACGCGGGGTAGAGTCCAACCTGTTTGGCCAGGCCAAGAGTTACATGGAGGCGCTGGCCGCCATCAGGCCTGTGCTGATCATTGACGAGCCGCACCGCTTTGATGGCAAGGTGGTTAAGGAGTACCTGCCCAAGTTCAACCCGCTGCTGACCATCCGGTTTGGGGCCACGTACAAGCGCGATGAGTTCAAGAATTTGGTCTACACCCTGGACAGCTTGGAGGCTTTTCGGCAGCGGCTGGTTAAAGGCATCACGGTGGACACGGTGGGCACAGGGGCCACGATGGCGCAAACCCTTTGTTTGCAGCAAGTCACGGGCACGGCCAAAGAGCGCACGGGACATGTGAGTTACCAGACGACGGCGGGCAAAACCGCCATGGTGGAGCTGAAGGCCAAAGACAATTTGGGTGAAAAAACCGGCCTGAGCTATTTGGATGGCCATGTGGTGGAGTGTGTGACGACCAAAGAGTTGGTGTTTACCAATGGCTTTGCCTTGCCTTTGGGCGAGGCCACGGCCTATGGCATGTTGGCCGACGAGGTGCAGTCTTTGCTGGTGCAGTGCGCCGTGTCCAATCATTTTGAGCGGGAACAGGCGCTGTTCAAGCGGGGCATCAAGGCGATCAGTTTATTTTTCATTGACGCGGTGGCCAAGTATTTGCCAGAAGGTGCCGGTCAAAACAAGCGCTCTGCCGTGCTGCGCGAGACGTTTGAGCGCCATTTCAAGGCGGAATTGGCCAAAGTGCTGGCTGATGCAGATTTGGACCCCGATTACCGCGCTTATTTGGAACGCACGGCCACCGATGTGGGCAAAGTGCACAAAGGTTATTTCGCCCGCTCGCACAGCGAAAAGGGTGAGGAAGAAGCCATCAAGCTGATCTTGCAAGAGAAAGAGAAGCTGCTGTCCTTTGATACGGACTTGCGTTTCATCTTTTCGATGTGGGCGCTTCAAGAGGGCTGGGACAACCCGAACGTGTTCACCCTGTGCAAGCTGGCCCCCAGCCATTCCAAAATTACCAAGTTGCAACAGATTGGCCGGGGTTTGCGTTTGGCCGTGAACCAGCGGCTTGAGCGTGTGAGTGTGGAAGATGCCGCGTTTGACGAGGTCAATGACCTCGTGGTGGTGGTGCCCGCGAGCGAGGGTGATTTTGTCAAGGCGATTCAAAGCGAGATCACCGCGCACAGTGTGCGCCGGGTGTCGCAGGAGATCACACATGAAGTTTTGTGCATGAATGGGGTGATCGTAGGCGACAACGTGTTCATGACCGTGGCCTTGCTGAATGTATTGGCTTCATTGGGCGTTGCAGCCGTGGACATGGCGACAGGCTCAGCGTTACTGACATTGGACAAAACGCCTTATCAGGCGGGACGGGATGCGCTTGAGAAGATGCTCATTGCACAGGTGCCCGGCTTGCAAGTGGCGCAAGCCCAAAATTTAATCAATTACCTGGACACGTATTACGACGGTGCCGGGCAAGTCAGAGCCAAAAATAACAAACCAAAGCCCGTGCTGTCGATCAATCCGGGCCAGTACCAGAAGTTCAAGCACCTGTGGCAGAACCTGAACCGCCATGCGGTACTGCGTTACGAGCTGGACACTGAGCAGCTCAAATCGAATGTGCTGGCCAGCATGGAGCGCAACTTTGATGTGCGCCCCTTGTCAGTGACCGTGACCACGGCGTCGGGTGTGCAAAACATGCACCAAGCGACGGCTACGCAAGGCCAATACACAGTTAAACCGCATTCGGTGTATTCCTTAGCGCAGTTTGTGCGGGAATTGGCCAACACGACGCGTCTGACCATGCATACGGTGAGCGATATTTTGTGCCGCATGCCCGCCGACAAGTTTGCTCAGATCAAGCACAACGAGAACCGGGCATTGCTCAGCCTGAGAGATTTAATTCAGCGGTGCATTCATGAACTGGTGGTCAACAAGGTTTGCTACGACCTGCGAGAAATCCGGGTGGAAACCTCGCTGACCGACAAAAATGGCCAGTTGCTCAAAATGATTCCTTTGTCGCTTTGTGGTGCTGAGACGCATGACGTGGTCAACCCAGCGGTGAGGGAGCGTTCTTTGTACGATGAGCCCTTGATGCCTGTGGACAGCCAAATTGAGCGTGATACGGTCGATGAGTCCAACCATCAGCAGATCACGGTGTTTGCCAAACTGCCTAAGATCAATATTCCGACCCCTTTGGGCAATTACAACCCAGACTTCGGCTATGTCATTCAGCAAGACGGTCAGGCCACTGCAATGTATTTGGTGGTGGAAACCAAAGGCTATGACAACCAACATGACATCTCCGAGCGTGAACGCTGGAAGATCGACAGTGCCACGCATTTTTTTGCCGCGTTGAAGGCGCAAGGCCTTGATGTGCATTACAAGACCAAGATCAACCATGATTCGTTGGCCCAATTGGTGCAGCAAATTGATCCGACCATTCATGTCGCTTGAGTTAGAAGGCAAATAAAGGATATGGGTTTCGATGGCTTGGCGCTGCAACTGCTCAACGGACTGAGCCACGCGACCACTTTGTTCCTCATGGCTTCCGGGCTGACGCTGATTTTTGGCGTGACCCGGATCGTCAATTTTGCGCATGGCAGTTTCTTCATGCTGGGCGCTTTGTGGTCGGCGCATGCCGTGACGAATTGGTGGCCGCAATGGGGTGAGTCACCCTGGGCTTATGCCGTAGCCATGGTGTTGGGCGCGGTTTTAGCGGCCTTGTTGGGCGCTGTGGTCGAGGTTGTGCTGCTCAGGCGCATGCGCCACGCCCCTCAGCTTTACCAACTGGTGGCCACTTTTGGCCTGACGCTGGCGCTGCACGATGCCATGCGCTGGTATTTCGGACCTGAAGAGGTTTTTGCACCCCGCTTTCCTGGCCTCAAGGGGGCCGTTGAAATGGGCGAATCGTTTTTTCCGACTTGGCAATTGTTCACGCTGGTGCTGGGGCCGCTGGTCTGGCTGGGTCTGCATCTGTTGCTCACGCGCACCCTGTGGGGCCAGCGGGTGAAAGCAGCCACACAAGACCGAGACATGCTTGACGCCTTGGGCGTCAATCCCGCACCCCTCATGTTGGGTGTGGTCATGCTCGGCTGTGGCCTGGCAGGTCTGGCCGGGGCTTTGCAGTTACCGCGTGAGCCTGCCAACTTGCAGATGGATGTGACCGTGGGGGTCGCGCCCTTGGGGGTCGTGGTCCCGGGGGGGCTGGGCCGCCTGGGCGGGGCCTTTGCGGCGGCGGTGCTGATGGGGGTGATCCATGCCTTGGGCGTGAGCTTTTTCCCGCAGGCCACATTGGTGTTGGTGTTTTTGACCATGGCGGTCGTGCTGGTTTGGCGACCCCAAGGCCTGGCGGGGTCTGCAGCCCACAATGACCAACGCGAGAGCGTGCCGGTGTTTTCGCGCTGGCCTGTGGGCTGGCTGGGGCGGGCGGTGCTGATGGTCGTTTTTGTGGGCCTGACGCTCTGGGCCTGGGGGCAGGGTGACTATGGGCGCAGTTTGGCCGAAGACGTGATGGTGATGATGCTGTTCGGCTTAAGTTTGCAATGGATGATGGCTTTGGGGGGGGTGGTCAGTTTTGGCCATGCGGCGTTTTTTGCACTGGGCGCATACGGAGCGGCGCTGGTGCACCTGCATGTGGGAGCGGGCTTGCTGGGGGCTTTGGCTGCGGGCATGGCGCTGGCGCTGGCCGTGGCTTTGGTGTTTGGGGCTTTGGTGGTGCGCAGTAGCGGGGTCTACCTGGCCATGCTGTCTTTGGCATTGGCGCAAATGGTCTGGGCCGGGGCCACCCAATGGGTGAGCCTGACGGGGGGCGATAACGGCTTGATTGGCCTGCGCTTGATCGCGCCCGAGTCGCGGGCGCTTTGGGATGCGGTGCTGTGTGCCTTCATGCTGTTGGCACTGGTGGGCATGGCCCGTGTGACGGGCTCCAGCCGGGGTGCTGCTTTGCAGGCCTTGCGCGACGCCCCTTTGCGGGCGGCGGCCAGTGGTTTGCCGGTGCAGGCTTTGCGCTACCAAGTATTTGTGGGCAGCGCCACTTTGGCAGGCTTGGCTGGGGGCCTGTGGGCTGCCTTCAAAGGCGCAGTGTTTCCCTCAGTGGCTTCGGTGGCCATGTCGGTCGATGCTTTGTTGGTCATCTTGCTCGGTGGTGTGCACCAACTGTGGGGCTCGGCCGTGGGCAGTGCGTTGCTGGTCTGGGGAGGGGCCGAACTCGGGCAGGGCCTTGAGTATTGGCGTGGCGTATTGGGCGTGGTGATCATGGCGGTCATGGCGCTGGCCCCCAGCGGTGTGCTGGGGGCTTTGCAGCACGTGTTGGGCCACCGCCATGCGCAGTCTGCAAGGAGCCCGGCATGAGCACAGCTGCATTGCAAGTGCGCGGTCTGGCCAAACATTTTGGTGGTGTGCACGCCCTTGATGGGGTCGACTTCGAGTTATCTTCGGGTCAATGCGTGGCCCTTATTGGCCCTAATGGTGCGGGCAAGTCGACGTGTTTTGCCTGTTTGGCAGGTCAACATTTGCCCACAGCAGGCCAAGTGTTCTGGCAAGGGCAGTCACTGCTTGGTCAAAGCCCTGCGGCCCGGCAGCGTTTGGGTGTGGCACGCACGTTTCAGGTGGCCCAGACTTTCGAGGCTTTGACCGTGCTGCAAAATATTCAACTGGTGCTGCGCGATGCCGCGCCGCTGGCTTGGTGGGACCGGCTGGACCTGCGCCAGCCTGAGCGCGCCTTGCTTCTGACAGAACAAGCCGGTCTGATGGCGCTGGCCCACGCCACCGTGACCAATTTGCCCTATGGGGCCAAAAAGCGTTTGGAGCTGGCCATGGCCTTGGCGGGCTTGTCGGCCAGCGGGCCATCCTTGCTCTTGTTGGATGAACCCGCCGCCGGACTGGCTTTGGCCGAGCGGGCGGACATGATGGCTTTGGTGCGGCAAGTGGCCTCGCAAGGGGTGACAGTGCTCTACACCGAACACAACATGGACGCCGTCTTTGGCGTGGCCGACAGGGTGCTGGTGTTGATCCAAGGCCGCTTGGTGGCCGATGATCTGCCCGAAGTCGTCGCGCAAGACCTGCATGTGTTGCAGCATTACCTGGGCAGGGATTTCAGAACCCCAGCTGCAAATGGTGGGCACCATGAATGAAGGTCGTTTGGAGGTTCAGCAGCTCCATGCCTGGTACGGCCAGGCGCTAGCCTTGTTCGATGTGTCGTTGACTGTGAATGCCGGTGAATTGGTGATTTTGCAGGGCCTGAACGGCGCTGGCAAATCCAGCTTGCTGCAGTCTCTGATCGGCATCGGCCCTCAGGTTGCAGGTCAGATCAGGTGGGCAGGGCAGCGCATTGATGGCTGGCCAGCGCACCTGAGGGCGCAACGGGGTTTGGGCTTTGTGGCCGAAGACCGGCGGCTGTTCACGGGCTTGTCGGTGCGCGAGAACCTTTGGATCGCAGCACGCGGTGAGTCCCAAGCCGTCATGGACCAGCAACTCGAACGGGTGTTGACGTTGTTCCCGGTTTTGGGCCAATTGCTCAACCGACCCGCCAGCCAGATGAGTGGCGGCGAACAGCAAATGCTGGCCATTGCCCGCACCCTCATGACCGGTCCGCGCTTGCTGCTGCTGGATGAGCCCTGTGAGGGCATCGCTCCGGTGTTGGTGCAAGCCCTTCGTGAGGCGCTCTTGCAGCTGCGTCGAGAAGGCCTGAGTTTGCTGGTGGCCGAACAAAACAAGATTTTGGCTTCGCATGCCGATCGGGTGCTCGTCATGGTGAGCGGGCGGGTGCAAGTGACCGCATGACCGCCTGTTGGTCATCACTTACACTGACTGCAAAAATGCGGCAGCACGCCTGCTCTGAGACAAAAACGCCATGATCATCACCAGTCTGCTCGACACCGACCTGTACAAATTCACCATGATGCAGGTCGTGCTGCATCAATTTCCGGGTGCGCAGGTTGAATACAAGTTCAAGTGCCGCAATCCGGGCGTGGCGCTGGGCCCGTTTGTGAACGAGATCCGACAGGAAATTCGCTCCCTGTGCAGCCTGTCGTTCAAGGAGTCGGAGCTACAGTACCTGCGTTCGCTGCGGTTCATCAAAAGCGATTTCGTGGACTTTTTGGACCTGTTCGAGCTCAACGAAAAATACATCCAAGTCACGGCACTCCCTTCTGGCGAGATCGATATCACCATCCAGGGGCCTTGGTTGCACACCATCTTGTTTGAGATCCCGGTGCTGGCCATCGTCAATGAAGTTTATTTCCGCAACACCCAGAAGGTGCCCGATTTGATGGAAGGGCGTCGCCGCTTGGACACCAAAATCGCACAGTTGCAAGCCCCGGGGTTGGAGCGGCTCAAGATCGCCGACTACGGCACCCGACGCCGATTTTCGCGCGCTTGGCATGAAGAGGTTTTGCGCGTGCTGTCGGCCCGTCTGGGCACGGGGCCTGAGGGCCAGTTTGCGGGCACCAGCAACGTGTATTACGCCTACCTTTTGGGTCTGACGCCTCTGGGCACCATGGCGCACGAGTATTTGCAGGCCGCACAGGCGCTGGGGCCACGTTTGCGCGACAGCCAGGTGTTCGCTTTTGAATCATGGGCCAAGGAATACCGTGGGGACTTGGGGATTGCGCTGAGCGATGTGTACGGCTTCAACGCTTTTCTGCGCGACTTCGATCTGTATTTTTGCAAGCTGTTTGATGGCGCGCGCCACGACAGTGGTGACCCCTTCAGCTGGGGTGAACGCATGATTGCCCACTACCAGCACAACCGGGTAGACCCGAAAACCAAGACGCTGATTTTCAGTGACAGTTTGACTATTCCTCGCACCATTGAGCTGTACCAGCAATTCCGGGAGCGTTGCCAACTGGCCTTTGGTGTGGGCACCAACCTGACCAACGACCTGAGCTATGAGCCGCTGCAGATCGTCATCAAGATGACCCGTTGCAATGGCCAGCCCGTGGCCAAACTGTCTGACACTCCCGGCAAGGGCATGTGCGATGACGAGAAGTACCTGGCTTATCTGCGCCAGGTGTTTGAAATTGCCCCGAGTGTCTGAAATGGCTTGGGGCAACGACAAGGGCCTCCCCACATTTGCAAGCAATAGCCCTCCTGGGTTGGGGCGCACCAGCACAGGTTTGCCCGCCTAATCCACACCATGCACAGCAAAAACGTTCTTTG
>CAYRBW010000042.1:0-14223 GCA_964422575.1 uncultured Limnohabitans sp. | reverse complement strand
TCCAGGCCGAGAAAAAGGCCGTGGCCGAAGTGAAGGTGGTCGATGAGCCGGTGACGGTGGTCGTCTCGCAAAAAGGCTGGGTGCGTGCCCGCACCGGTCACGGCCACGACGCCACGAGTTTTGCCTTCAAGGCGGGTGATGGCCTGTATGGCACCTTTGAGTGCCGCACGGTGGACACGCTGCTGATCTTTGGCACGGCCAAAAATGGGACAGGCCGCATCTACAGCGTGCCCGTGGCCACACTGCCCGGCGCACGGGGTGACGGCCAGCCGATCACCACACTCATCGACCTGGAAACCGACACTCAGCCGGCGCACTACTTTGCAGGCCCAGCCCACGCTACGCTGCTGCTCAGCAGCTCCGGTGGTTATGGTTTCATGGCCTCGGTTGAGAACATGATTTCGCGCAACAAAGCGGGCAAGGCCTTCATCAGCCTGGGCGACGGCGAAACCGTCTGCGCCCCCAGCCATGTGAGTGGCAGCAGCGCCACCGTGCCTGCCGACAAGCAGCCCATGCCCGCCGCCACCAGCGTGTGCTGCGCCAGCACGGGCGGCCGTGTGCTGACCTTCGAGATCAGCGAACTCAAAACCCTGGAAAAAGGCGGACGGGGCCTGATGCTCATCGACCTGGAAGCCAAAGACACCTTGGCCGGTGCGGCGGCCTACACCCGCAGCATCAAGATCGAAGGCATTGGCCGTGGCGGCAAAGCGCGCGAAGAAACGCTCGAAATCCGCAGTCTGAACAATGCCAAAACCGCCCGGGCCAAAAAGGGCAAAGTGGCCGATTTGGGTTTCAAGCCGAATCGGGTGACGCGGGTGGAGTAACCAGGGGATGACACACTCGTGGCTCGTTCTTTCACTACGGCGATAGGGATATTCTTGTGGGCTTTACGAGGTGGATTTTTTCAGCCATGTTTTGATTTGTCCATGTGTGGCCGTGACACCGCCACACACAATCACCAGAGGCGCTTTGAAGGATTGAGACAGTGTGGTGCCGTGTTCGTACAGTGCCGCTAATGCTGCACCGCAGGCAGGTTCAACCAAAATGCGGTGGTCTTGCAGAAATCGCAGGCAGGCCTTCAGGGCTTGGTGATCTGAGACCCGTTTACACCGGATATCGTGTGTTTTGGTCAGTGCATAGGCGTTGGCACAGACTTGTTTCGCACCCAAAGACGTGGCCACGCTGTCGATGCGATCCAACGTCACTAGCTCGCCAGAATTTACAGATTGAAACAATGCATCTGCCCCTTCGGTTTCGATAGCGATGACGGGGATTTTCTCTAGGCCATGCATCCTCAGCCCCTCGGCCACTCCCGATAACAATCCGCCGCCGCCCACGGCGAGTACAACAGCGTCAAAAACATGTCCTGCTTCAACAACCTCAGTGATCATGCTGGCATGCCCGGTCCACATTTGTGGATTGTCAAAAGGATGGATGAAGGCCGTTTTGTCGTTTTGCAATGACTGGGCCAAAGTGTGGGCTTCCAACCAACTCGTGCCGTGGACAATAACTTGTGCACATTCTTGTCGGATCAGTTCTATTGCACGTTCCGTGGTGGTTTCAGGCACAACCACGGTTACAGGGATGTGTAATTGACGCCCTGCATAAGCCGCAGCGATGCCCGCATTGCCACCGGACGATGAAATGAAATGCGTCTTGCCTTGTTGTGCTTGAGTTTCACAGAGGCGGCCTATGCCTCTGATTTTGAAAGAACCCGTGGGTTGCAGAGCCTCAACTTTGAGAGTGACAGACATACCAGTTTGCAAACTCAGGGCGCGTGATGGAATCAGGGGTGTTTGGATGTGCATAGGGTTTTGAAGTTTGTGGATCAGACCTGATGGGCCTACAGTGCGCCATTTATCTATTGATCCGACCTTGTGAAGTTTGAAGTGAAAGGCTTATCTTGGGCATGGTGACAGCGATGGGATCAGTGTGGGAGCCCCGCCCTCTGGGTGGTGTGTAGTGGTCTGCGAGGTGCCATCATCGCGGTGAGGGCACCGTTCCCACAAAAAAGCGTTAATGCAAACATCATTGTGTTGGATCAATAAGCTCAAAGGATTCATTCACTGTGGTGTCGGATGCGCGTAAAGGCACACAGGCATGAACCATTATTGCAAATGCGCCTTTTCCAGCTTATTCCCGTAGTTGTCCACACCTTTGGACACGGGCGGTGGGGACAATTCAGGGTTTAACTCGCCAACAGTGCAAACAATTCGCTTTTGAAGTGGATGCCCAGCTGCCCAAAGGCGCGGTTGCGGTAGGTCTTGACGGTGGGCAGACTCAGCCTCAAGTCGGAGGCAATGCCTTCTTGGGTCATGCCGTTTAGCAAACGGGCGCAGACATCGAGTTCACGCGGGGTTAGCGCAGGCGAGATGGTCAGCAATCGCCGTGTCCATTCGGCGGTGCTGCGTTTGACCTGGAATGGTCGTGCCAGCGCGATCTGTTTTTGCGTGAGCGCCAGCAGGGCTGGGTCCAGCGATTCAAAGTCCGACATTTGCCCGTCGGTAACGGGCCGCTGGTGGTCATGCCGGTAAAAATTGATCGCAAAAATCGAGGCCGCTTGGCGCTGGACAATCGACACCCGCTCGGCCATGCCATGCGTTTTGTAGACGCGGGCGCGGTGATGTGGCACAGCACCGGACTTGAACTGGCCTGACTGGGCCTCTCCAGCGTGTGGTCGCTCAGGTAGGGGCCCGACAGGTAGGCATGCCAGCACGCGCGTGTGGTGTCGGGTGTGCCGCAACTGGCCGACATGAAGAGGGTCAGGTCACAGCCTGCGCCGGTTTGGTAAATCGAGTACGACGCAGCAGGCACCCAGGGGTGCAGGTGCTGGAGCAACGAGCTTTCAAAGTCCTGCTGCCCGACCAAGCCGATCAGCGCTTGCAGTGTTTGCATGGCGCTGCTGGCGGGGGCGGGGACCCATTGGCACACGGCTGAGGTGTTCGGGTTTTCACGTCATCTTAAGGGAGGACAGACAAGCGCAAGCTTTTGGAATACCCTAGGCGGATGCTGAATTTGCCCACCCCCACATTGAATTTTTTTGCCGATTTTTCGGTGCAAGTTGCCAAGCCTCAAGAGGTGGGCCAGACACACCATGGCCTGCGCCGCTTGATCCCGATTTTGGGCGGGGAGGTTCAGGGGCATGATTGGACGGCACGCGTGCTGCCCGGTGGCGCCGATTTTCAGTTGATCGTGAACGAACGCATGGCCGAGCTGGATGCGCGTTACACCATCGAGACCGATGGCGGCGATTTGATCTATGTGCAAAACCGCGCTGTGCGCACGGCCGCACCCGAGGTGATGGCGCGGTTGGTGCGTGGCGAGCCCGTGCCTCCCGAGTCGGTTTACTTTCGTTGCAGCCCCAGTTTTGAAACTGCTTCGGCTTCGCTGGGCTGGATCGCCGAGCGCTTGTTTGTGGGTACCGGTGCGCGCCACCCGGACCGTGTGGTGATGCGCTTTTTTGAAGTGGCCTGAAGCGTTTGTTTTCGCGGATTTCAGTGGTTTATTTCTCAAGGAAAAACAATGAAACTTTATCAGTTGAAACCACGTCTTCAAGTTTTGGGTGTGCTGTGCACAGGCGGCTTGTTGGTGGCGTGCAGCAGTTTGACCGGCACGATGTCGGGCACACCACCGCAGTCTTTGAAGGCCGCCAGTGGGGCCAGTTTGTCCCGTTGCGAGGCCTTGGTCGGTGCACTGAAGTTGCCCAACACCCGGCTGGAGTCTGCGACTTCGGTGACTGCCGGCAACTTGAAGCAAGGTGATAAACCTGTGCCTGCGCATTGCTTGGTGAAAGGCCGCATGCACGAGCGCAAAGGCAGCGATGGCCGCGACTACGCCATCGGCTTTGAGATGCGTTTGCCCGTGGCCTGGAATGGCCGCTTTTATTACCAAGGCAACGGTGGGCTGGATGGTTCGGTGCAGCTTGCGCTGGGTGCTTTGGGTGGCGGTCCGCTCACGGGCGCTTTGATGCAGGGCTTTGCTGTCATCAGTTCAGACGCGGGGCACAGTGGCCCGCAAACCACCGTGTTCGGGCTGGAACCGCAGGCCCGTTTGGACTATGGCTACCAAGCGGTTCAAAAACTCACGCCCATGGCCAAGCAGCTGATCGCCGGGGCTTATGGCAAAGGGCCTGATCGCTCCTACATCGGCGGCTGCTCCAACGGGGGGCGTCACGCCATGGTTGCGGCATCTCGTTTGGGCGACCAGTACGATGGTTATTTGGTCGGCGCACCGGGCTACCGCTTGCCGTATGCGGCTCTGGCGCAAATCTGGGGGGCTCAACAGTGGGCACCACTCGCTACGCCCGGCGCCACGGTCAAGAACCCGCTCAACCCCAATGGCACTTTGCCCGATCTGGGCAGCGCCTTCACCCCGCAAGAGCGCCAGACCGTGGCCAAAGCCATTGCCAACCAATGCGATGCCCTCGACGGGGCCAAAGACGGCATGGTGCAGGCCACGCAGGCTTGCCAAGCGGCCTTCAATGTGAAGACCCATGTGGCCACTTGCACGGGTGAGCGCAACGGTGCCTGCCTGACTGCTGCGCAAAAAGATGTGATCGCCCGCGTGTTTGAGGGCGCAAAAACATCGGATGGGCGGCGCATTTATGCCAGCTTTCCTTACGACACCGGTGTGGCCGGGGCCAACTGGGGCACCTGGAAATTTGTCGATTCGCTGATCCGCGATCCGCTGGCCATTGGCACCATCTTCAGTGTGCCGCCCACACCACTGAAGCCGCTGGAAGAAAACGTCACGGCACGACTGGCCATGTTCTCAGCCACCAACGACAGCTACCGCGAGTCGGGCTGGTCGCTGATGACGCCACCTGATGAAAACCAGCCAGACAAACTGGCCGCTGTGCGTGCTCGGGGGGCCAAGGTGGTGCTGTACCACGGTGTGAGCGATGCGATTTTTTCTGCCGAAGACACGCGCCAGTGGGTCGAACGTGTGGGCAAAGCGGGCCTGAACCCCGGCTCGGACTTTGCACGCTACTTCCCGGTGCCCGGCATGAACCACTGCAGCATGGGGCCTGCCGCCGACCAATTTGATCTGCTCGGCCCGCTGGTGCAGTGGGTGGAGCAAGGTGTGGCACCACAAGCGGTGGTGGCCAGTGTGCGTGGCGCGGGCAACGCAGGCGGCGTGAACACCGAGTTGCCCGCCGACTGGTCAGCCCAGCGCACCCGTCCGCTGTGTGCCTACCCTACAGTGGCCACTTACAAGGGCAGCGGTTCGGTGGAAGATGCCAGCAACTTCAGCTGCCGTTGAGGTGAATGGGGCAGCTGCAAAGCGGACTCTGAATCCCGTGCAGCGCAGGCCTCAGCCTTGCGCGCCCAGCAGGTAATCGATCTTGCCCACCTCCACGCCATTGTGGCGCAGGATGGTGTAGGCCGTGGTGATGTGGAAGTACATGTTGGGCAGCATCCAGCCCGTCAGGTAGTCTTGGCCTTTCAGGGTGCGGGTTTTGCCCGGACCTGCGGGGAAGGTGATCTCTTTGTCTTCGGTGCCATCCAACGCTGTAGCGGGCACGGTGGCGATGAAGGCCAGGGTTTTCTGGATGCGCTCTTGCAGCTGGGCCAGTGTGGTTTCATTGTCGTCAAATTTCGGGGCTTCGATGCCGCTTAAGCGTGCCACACCGTTCTTGACGGCGTCGCAAGCGATGAGCACCTGACGGGCGAAGGGGAACATGTCGGGGGCCAAGCGGTAGGTGGTCAGCGCCGTGGGGTCGATCTTTTTGGCTTCAACGAATTGCTCGGCTTTGGCCAAGATGTGGCCCAGGTTGCTGAGCATGCGGGTGCACACGGGCAGGCTGGCGCTGGACATGGAAAGGGACATGGAAGTTCTCCGTTGAGGGGTTTGAAGGGCTTGGCCTGGAGGCCTGTTTTAAGGTGGCGTGGAAGACAGCTGACCACGTTCTTTTTCATAGCTGTCGTAGCGGGGCATGGGCTGGCTGGGGGCAGCGCCTGTGCCCACTGTGTTGGCATTTTTTTGTGCGCGAATTTCTTCGTACACGGCTTGTGTCGAGACGAGGCCGCAAGCCGACAGCCCTGTGAGCAGGGTCAGACCGAGGAGGATCTTGTTCATGCTTTGCGCTTGTTGAATTTTTGCCAATACTGAAATTCGTCCTCGCTATTCTTTGCTCTGTTCGATGGCCATGGCCGTGTTCAGCCGATTTCGGCGATCAATTCGATTTCGACACAGGCGCCCATGGGGATTTGGGCCACACCAAAAGCGCTGCGGGCATGCGCACCCGCTTGTGGGCCAAAGACCTGACCCAGCAGTTCGCTGCAACCGTTGGTGACCAGGTGTTGTTCCGTGAAATCACCTGTCGAGTTGACCAAGCTCATCACCTTGACGATGCGCTTGACTTTGTTCAAGTCACCCACCGCTGCGTGCAGTGTGCCCATCAGGTCAATGGCCACGGCGCGGGCGGCTTGTTGACCTTCGGCGGTGTTGATGCTCTGACCCAACTGACCGACCCAAACTTTGCCGTCTTTTTTGGCAATGTGGCCCGACAGGAATACCAGGTTGCCGGTTTGTACAAACGGCACATAAGCCGCTGCGGGCACGGCCACGGGGGGCAATTCGATGTTCAGGGATTTCAGGGTGTCGTAAACGTTCATGGTGGACCTTTGTGGTGGTGAATGGGGGAATCCCGCTGTTGCAAGACGGAACACAACAGACTGGAATTGTCGCCGAATCAGGTCTGCGCGTATGAGGGGTTCATTTGGGAGCAAGCTCGTCCCGTGGTGCCACCGTCACGGCCACTTCGAGCGTGTGGGCTCCGCCGCCTTGCAAGACGCCGCGCAGCGGCGAAACATCGGCAAAGTCGCGGCCTACGGCCAAGCGCACATAGTCCAGGCCTGGGCTGGCCAAGCCCGTTCGGTCGTTGGTGGGGTCCAGGTCCAGCCAGCCTTGGCAAGCATGGCTGGCCAGCTCGGGCAGGTAGACCGAGCCCCAAGCGTGCGAGGCATCAGTGCCCACCAGTCGGGCTTGACCCGGCGGCGGTTGGGTCAGCAGGTAGCCACTCACATACCGGGCGGGCAAACCCAAGGAGCGCAAACAGGCCAACAAAATGTGTGCAAAGTCTTGGCAAACGCCGCGCTTGTTTTTCAGTGCTTCGAGGGCAGGGGTGTTGATGTCGGTGCTGGCGGTTTCGTAGCGGAAATCGCGGTGCATGCGCGCTGTGAGTTCTTGTGCCGCTTGCATGAGTGACCTGCCGGGCGTGAAACTGCTTTGCGCGTAAGCCAAAAATGCTTCGTGCACGGGCGCATGGTGCGAGCCGAACACAAAGCCACTGTGCACATCGCCGGGGTGACCACCCCGATATCGAAAATGTTCACGCACCGATTCCCAACTTTGGCTGGCGCTGGCCGCTGGCACCGTGGCCGTCTCGATTTCGCTGTGCGCACGCACCAGCAAACCTGCGTGCGGATTCGTCAGGGCCCAATAGGCGCGGTGATTGAAAAAAGCATCGATGTTGTGCTGCACCGTGGCCACAGGCTCCACCTGCATCCAGTGGCGGATCACCTTTTGGCATGGCGTGTTGGCCGGTTGCAGGTGGGCCACATGCTGCGCGGTTTGCACCGAGGGGCTGTAGCGGTAGCGGGTTTCGTGGGTGATGGTCAGACGCATGGGTTCGGTGGCGACTCAGGCACCAATGCTGTAGCGGGCTTCTCCGCTGTGGTTGAAAAACAGGCTGCACAGTTGGTCCGAGACCTCACTCGCCGCTTTTTGGTAATGGGCCAATGCGGCGTTGAGCGGCAAGCTGCTGTTGGGGGTGTTCGCGGGGATGTTTTCGGGCCAAAGTGATGTGGGTGGCAAGTCGATCAGTTGGGGCATCCATTCAGCCAAGGGCAAGGTGGCGCCGTCGACCAGCTGCTCCATGCGCAGCAAGTGCGAGCGCAAGGTGTGTGTTACCCAAGCCAATGATCGTGGATTTTTGGAGTGGGTCACCAGCAAATTCACCAGTGCCTGAGGCGTGCGGCTTTGTTGGTACGGGGCATGGAAGCTGATGGTGCTGTCAAACAGATCGAGCACGGCGTCAAAGCCGGCTTGTTCGCCGAGCAGACCCCATTGCACCGCTTCTGACAGGGCGCTGGACAAAAATTGCAAGCGCTCAATGTGGCGACCAATCGAGAGCAAACGCCAGCCGTCATCATGGCTCATGCGGTCGGTTTGTGCGTCGGTCAACGCGGCCAGCATCTGACTGGTGTCGGCCAAGAGGCGTTGCACGGCCAGCGTGTTAGGCGGTGCGCTCTGCTGCGCGGGGCTGAAGAAGCGCGACTCGGCTTGTTCCAGCAAACGCCAATGTTCGGGTGACAGGCGTTCGCGCACCGAGGCGGCGGCCAGTCGCACAGCGCGCAAATTGAAACCGACGCTGGTGGCCAGCTCTTTGTCCCACAGTCCCGCAATGAGCGAGCGCTCGAAAACACGGTGTGCCTGCGATGCGGCGGGCACACCGGCCCGCACCAGACCATGGCGTGTGGCCATGCAGGTGATGAAGTTGAGCAAGGCAGGCAGGTTTTGGTTTTCGCTGCTCAAAATTTCAAGGCTCAGGCGCACCAAACGCAAAGTGTTTTCCGTGCGTTCGGTGTAGCGGCCCATCCAGAACAGGTTTTCTGCGGCGCGGCTCGTGACCAGCCGTTGACGCTGCGAGGACTCGCTCGATGCGGTGCTTTGAGACTGAGACTGTTCGGGTGTGTCGCTTGTTTTGGTGTGCACAAGGGATTGGTTTTGCACCCAGACGTCAGCGCTGCTGCCGCCGCGCTGCATGGAGGCGATGCCTGCTCGGGTGCCCAGGCGTGCCAAGCCACCTGGCAAGACCTCCCATTGGCCCTGGGCATTGGCCACGGTGAACACGCGCAGCACCACAGGGCGGGATTGGATGGCGGGCGCACCCTCCGTGTTGGTTTGCCATGTGGGTTGGTGCGACAGCGGTAGCCACGATTGCAAGGTGTGGGCATCGGGGTCGCGCAAGATGCGGCTCGCCCACTCGTCTTGCTCGCGGTGCGACAGTGTGTGACCCTGAACCGGCTCAAAGCTTTGGCGGTCGGTGTTGTAGGGGTAAGTGGGTTTGATCACGCAACTGCGGATGCGTGGCAACACGTCTTGCAGCGCGGCGGCCTCGCCGCACCACCAGCTGGGTATGGCGGGCAGTTGCAGGTCTTCGTCCAGCAGGTCAAGCGCCAGTGCAGGCATGAAGCCCAGCAGCGCGTTCGACTCCAAAAAGCCCGAGCCCGGGGTGTTGGCCACCAGCACATTGCCGCTGCGTACCGCTTGCAGCAGGCCCGGTACGCCCAGGGTGGAGTCGGCTCGCAGCTCCAGCGGGTCAAGCCAGTCATCGTCCACCCGTTTGAGTAAGCCATGCACGGCTTGAAGGCCTTGCAGGGTTTTGAGGTACAGCTTTTGGTTGCGCACGGTCAAGTCATTGCCTTGCACCAGGCTCAAACCCAGATAGCGGGCCAGATAGGCGTGCTCGAAATAGGTTTCGTTGTAGGGCCCGGGGGTGAGCAGTGCAATGTGAGCCGAAGCCCCGGCAGGGCTGCGGGCCTGGATGCCGTCGATCAGCGTGCGGTAGGTTTCGGCCAGGCGCTGTACCTGAAAAGCTTCGAAAGCTTGCGGGAACAGGCGCGAAACAATCTGCCGGTTTTCAAGCAAATACCCCAGACCCGAAGGGGCTTGTGTGCGCTGTGACAGCAGCCACCAGCAGCCGTCAGGCCCGCGTGCCAAGTCAAAAGCGGCCAAAGACAAATAGCGACCACCAACAGGGGGCACACCATGCATGGCGGGCAGGTAGGCGGGGTGGCCTTGCACCAAAGCGGCAGGCAACTGACCGCTGAGCACGAGCTTTTGCGGTCCATAAGCGTCGGCCATGATGCTTTCGAGCAGTTGCATGCGCTGCAACACGCCCGCTGCGATTTGCTGCCACTCCTTGTGGTCCAGCATGAGCGGGAACAGGTCAAGTGACCAGGGGCGTTGCGGCTGGTCGGCTGCGGCATACACGTTGTAGGTGATCCCGTTGTCACGGACTTGCCGCTGCAAGTTGGCCATCCGGGCGTTCAGGTCGGCCTCAAGGGCTTGGGTCGTCCGGTCTAAAGGGGCCATGAAGCGCTGCCATGGGGCACTGATCGCATGGGGTGTGTCGCCACCTCGCAGCTCGTCCCAATGCCCCGCAGGGGCTGCTTCGTGCTCAAGCGCCAGACCTGTCATGGCTTTGGCTTCACGTGCAGCGTCTTGTTGGGGCGAGCGGTCTTTCATCGAACCATTGTCGCTGTATTTCGACCGTGCCCGGTTGACTGGGTGGGCGCGAACCCCCGCTTGCGAATGCTTGCAAAACTTCACCACCATTCGCCCGCAAGGGTGGCCTACCACAGGCAAGAACCGGTTGTTGGCGTTCATTTAAACGGGCCTCAAATCCAGTGTGTGTGGGAACTTTGGGTTGGTATGCAGCTGGGCGTTGGGCTTAAGGTGCGGCAGCTCTTTCATCGCCCCAGGGGTGTGCCCCATGCCACGTACTTGCCCACCACACCGGTGGGTTGCAGGGGCAGGGCTTGGCAGTTCACGGTCACGGTGTGGAGCGAAGCGTTCATGCCGCTCACATGCAAACAGCTGCACCAAGAGCCAGACCGAGTCACGGCATGAGCCGTTTTTCAGGGGCAGCGTTTCTTTGCCCGTTTGCACGCCCGGCTTCATGCGGATGCTGTAGCGGATTGTCTTGGTGCAGGCGTTGCTTGATTTGCACCCAAAAGTCGATGGTGCGCTGGCGCTGGCGGATGACTTGTGGGCCGAGCTGCGCGGGGCGCTCGTATTGATAATGGGGGACGTGGTGCAGTGCAAGGTGTATCGACATATCTCGTTCAGCGCAACAGGGGCTGCACGCATGACAAATGCAGCTTGGGCAGTTACAACCAACAAGACACGCGCCAGCGCGTTGTCTTCAACAGGGGCAAAGACCCCCCCAAAGCATCCAATTAGCCAAATCAGGGAGGTTGCCATGAAGCGAAAGTGCAAGCCAAGGCTTTGCCCGTCGACAACTCGGCAGCTTGGGCCATGCGGTCATTGAAGTGGGGCCAAGGTTTGGGTCTGGGCTTGCTGGCATGGTGCGCTGGCGTGGCCTTGCAGTTGCAACAAGAGGCACTTTGGTCAGCACTGGGCTATGCCTTAGGTCTGGTTTTAACGGGGTGCATTGGTTTCATGTGGCGCTGGGTGGGCGTGTCTGGCAGGTGGCGCAGCCTGGCCCTGTGTCTGGTTTGGGGGAGCTTGGCCTTTTTTGTCACCGGGTTGCATGCCTTGTCGCGTGCGCACAGCATCGACCCCGCGCTGGAGGGGCAGGACCTTGATGTGGTGGGAGTGGTGCAAGCCATGCCACAACGCCAGGATGTGGGGTGGCGCTTTCGCTTTCAAATCGAACAAGCTTGGCATGTCGATAAAACGGGCAAGGCCCAAGTGCTGGATTTGCCCACAGCCTTGCCCTCGCAGGTTTATCTGGGTTGGTACGGCCAGGACGGCACAGACGACAGCGGTTGGAGCACGTCGGCCTTGCCTGAGCCCGTGAAAGCGGGGGAGCGCTGGCGTTTGCGGGTGCGATTGAAAGCGCCGCACGGCAACCTGAACCCTCGGGGGTTTGACTACGAGTTGTGGCTGTGGGAGCAGGGCATTCGTGCGATCGGTTATGTGCGCACGGGCTCCAAAGACCCCGCCCCGGTTCGGCTGGCATCCACGTGGGCCCATCCGATCGAGGGCTGGCGTCAGTCCGTGCGGGACCGCTTGTTGACCCAACTTTCAGCAACAGCCTTGCCGGTGGTGGCGTCTGCGCAGTCCGCCCAATTGGCGGGCGTGGTGGCGGCACTGGTCACGGGCGATCAGGCCGCCATTGACCGTGCCGATTGGGATGTGTTTCGGGCCACGGGCGTGGCGCACTTGATGAGCATTTCCGGCCTGCATGTGACCATGTTCGCTTGGCTGGCCACCGCTTTGGTCGCCTGGTGCTGGCGTAAGTCGGCATTGTGGGGCTTTGAGGGGGCATTGCGTTGGCCAGCCGCCCAAGTGGGGGCCGTGGCGGGTTTGGCGCTGGCGGGCTTTTATGCCTTGTTCAGTGGTTGGGGCGTGCCCGCGCAACGCACCTTGTGGATGCTGGGGGTGGTGGCCTTGCTCAAAATGTCATCTCGTCAATGGCATGGTGCGCTGATTTGGTTGGTGGCGGGTGCGGTGGTGTTGACGCTCGACCCGTGGGCCTTGTTGCAGCCGGGGTTTTGGCTGAGCTTTGTGGCGGTGGGTGTGTTGATGGCATCTGGCCAGCACCACGCACAAGATCGGGCACGGACACCAGAGTTTGCTGCACGGGA
The DNA here is from genome assembly GCA_964422575.1 of uncultured Limnohabitans sp. Lineage (GTDB taxonomy): Bacteria > Pseudomonadota > Gammaproteobacteria > Burkholderiales > Burkholderiaceae_C > Limnohabitans_A. The sequence goes on along the minus strand of CAYRBW010000042.1, from coordinate 1,882 downwards.
TGCCCTGCAGCATCGCACCGGGTTGGTGCCAAAAACCATAAAGCACCGATGGGGTGCACAGGAACGCCCTATTTGGGGAATGGCCTTGTGGCATCAGGCGAGGCGATTGCTGCGTGAACAGGCAGCGATCACATGGGCTTTGGCCCCGTTGACACTCCTTTTCTTTGGTCAAGTGTCTTTGGTGGGCTTGTTGGCCAATTTGCTGGCGATTCCCTGGGTGACTTTGGTGGTCACCCCGCTGGCCATGTTGGGGGTGGTTTGGTCGGGTGCATGGGTGTTGTCGGCTTGGGCGTTGCAGCCCATGGTGAGTTTTTTGAACTGGCTGGCCGCCTGGCCCTTGGCCAGCGTGTCCACGGCCATGCCACCTTGGGCGCTGGCCATGTTGGGGCTGGCCGGGGCCGTGGGTCTGGTGCTCAGGCTGCCGCTGTCGTGGAAGATTTTGTGTTTGCCTCTTTTGTGGCCTGTGTTGTTTTGGGTGCATCCGCGTCCAGCCATGCCCGCGTTTGAACTGCTGGCCGCTGACGTGGGGCAGGGCAACGCCGTTTTGGTGCGCACCGCCACGCACAGCCTGCTGTATGACGCCGGGCCGCGTTACTCGGCCGAAAGCGATGCGGGCCATCGGGTGCTGGTGCCTTTGTTGGCGCAAATGGGTGAGCGGCTGGATGTGCTGATACTCAGCCACCGTGACAGTGACCACACGGGCGGTGCGGCGGCTGTGTTGGCCATGCAGCCACAAGCGCATTTGTGGTCCTCGCTGGAAGACGCACACCCCCTGCATGCGCGACGCCCCGGCTGGACACGTTGTCAAAGCGGGCAGTCTTGGGTGTGGGATGGCGTGCTGTTTGAGGTGTTGCACCCGCCAGCTGCGCGGCAGTTGCAAACCGGCCAGTCACCTGCTCAACAACCCCAGCCCAATGAGGTCAGTTGTGTCTTGCGCATTCGCAATGGTCAGGCGTCGGTCCTCTTGACTGGGGACATTGAGGCGGCGCAAGAGTTGGCTTTGGTCCAAGCAGGCCTGTCACCCATCGATGTGCTTTTGGTGCCGCACCATGGCAGCAAAACTTCTTCCAGTTTGCCCTTTTTGCAGGCCTTGCAACCTCGGCTGGCGCTGGTGCAGGCAGGTTACCGCAACCGTTATGGCCATCCCGCTTCCCCTGTCACGGAGCGCTACCGCGCACAAGGCATCACCTTGGTGGAATCGACGCGCTGTGGGGCCGCCACTTGGCGCAGCGAATGGCCTGCGCAGGTGCAATGCGAAAGGGTTTTGGCCAAGCGTTATTGGCACCACAGGCTTGGGCCTTGACCTGAACCAAGCGAAATGGGTATGTATCTTGCTATTCTTGACCTAGGAGTGACGAGTTATGCGTGAATTCGATGAGATGTACAGTCGCTGGCCTAAGGCGGGTGATGTGGGCGAGGTCAGAGACCATTACCTGGCTTATGCCCGCTGGCTGCAAGCGCAAGACAGCCAAACCATGGCGGCGCGGCGTGACGAAGCCGAGATGATTTTCCGCCGCGTGGGCATCACCTTTGCGGTGTACGGTGACAAGGACGAAGACGGCTCAGGCACTGAGCGCTTGATCCCCTTTGATCTGATCCCCCGGGTGATTGCTGCCCATGAGTGGAAAAGCATGGAAGCCGGACTGGTGCAGCGCGTCACGGCGCTCAACCGCTTCATCCACGACGTGTACCACGAGCAGGAGATCCTGAAGGCCGAGGTGGTACCGCGAGAGCAAATCGAAAACAACGCCCAGTTCCGCCCCGAGATGGTGGGTGTGGACGTGCCCAACAACATCTATTCGCACATCAGCGGCATCGACATCGTGCGTGCCCCCGACGCGCAGGGTAACGGTGAGTACTACGTGCTCGAAGACAACCTGCG
>CAYRBW010000041.1:9197-14223 GCA_964422575.1 uncultured Limnohabitans sp. | reverse complement strand
CATGAGCGGCGTGTGCAAGGCAGGCTTGACGTTCCACACCACCATATAGCCTACAAAACAGGCCAAGACAAACACCGTGAAGTGCGACAAGAATTCGGCTGGGGCATAGGCACCGACGAGCACAAACAGCACCGCCGTGACGGCCGCCACCGACAGCAGCTTGCCCACCGGCATGGGGCCCGAAGGCTCGCCGTGGCCGTGGCCTTTTTTGGTGGCAGGCGCAGCAGCGGGCTTGGGTGCGGGCTTGGGTGCCACAGCCAATGGAGGAGCGGGCCAGGTGATTTCACCGTTTTTAATGACCGTGAGGCCCCGGATCGCATCGTCTTCCATGTTGACGTTGATCATGCCGTCCTTGGTTTTGCACAGCTCTTCGGTCAGGCGAAACAGGTTGGTGCCGTACAGCGTGGACGACTGGCGCGCCATGCGCGACGCCAGATCGGTGTAACCCACAATGGTCACGCCATGCTTGACCACGGCCTTGCCGGGTTCGGTCAACTCGCAGTTGCCGCCTTGCTCGGCGGCCATGTCCACGATCACGCTGCCGGGCTTCATGCTCTTGACCATCTCGGCGGTGATCAACTTGGGCGCGGGCTTGCCGGGGATCAACGCGGTGGTGATGATGATGTCGCACTCTTGGGCCTGCTTGGCGTACATCTGGCGCTGCGCGGCCTGAAAGCCTTCGCTCATGACCTTGGCGTAACCGCCGCCGCCAGAGCCTTCTTCTTCGTAGTCGACCTTGACGAACTCACCGCCCAGCGAGACGACCTGATCGGCCACTTCGGCGCGGGTGTCGTTGGCGCGCACGATAGCGCCCAAGCTGGCGGCTGCACCAATGGCGGCCAAACCGGCCACACCGGCACCGGCGATGAACACTTTGGCAGGGGGTACTTTGCCCGCGGCCGTGATCTGGCCGTTGAAGAAACGGCCAAAAGCATTGGCCGCCTCCACCACGGCGCGGTAGCCGCTCACACCAGCCATGGAGGTCAACGCGTCCATCTTCTGGGCGCGGCTGAGCGTGCGGGGCAGTGCGTCGATCGACAGTGCGGTGACTTTTTTGGCCGCGAGCTGCTGCATCAAATCGGGGTTTTGTGCAGGCCACAAGAAGCCGATCAGCGTCTGGCCTTCGTGCATCAGCGCCACTTCGCCTGCCGTGGGGGCGCGCACCTTGAAGACCATGTCGCTGCCGCTCCACAGCGCCGCGGCGTTGGGAGCAATGGTCGCGCCAGCTTCCACAAAAGCCGCGTCGGACAGGTCGGCCAGATCACCGGCGCCTTGTTCGACCACCACGGCAAAACCGAGCTTGATCAGCTTGGTCACCGCATCGGGGACCGTAGCCACCCGTTTTTCACCCGGGAATATTTCTTTGGGCACGCCGATGCGTTGGGGCGTGGCGGCGTTGTCGCCTGTTTGCATGTCTGTCTCCTCACTTAATCCACAATGAATAACGGTTATTCCAGCATAACCCATGTCAGCGATGACCTGATTTTGAACTTCACCGCGCCAGCATTGGCTTGAATAGCCCATCAAATATCTGTCAACCCTGATATTTTCTCCTTTTTTGCCCGCAGCACCTGCAGTGGCCCGTGCAGATGACAGAGACGGATAATGGCGACATGGACACACGCTGGAAACCCAATGTCACTGTGGCCGCCATCATTGAGAAAAATGGCCGCTATTTGTTGATTGAAGAACACACCCAAGAAGGCTTGCGCCTGAACAACCCGGCCGGACACCTGAACCCAGGCGAGTCACCCGCCGAAGGTTGCGCACGCGAAGCGCTCGAAGAGACGGCCCACCCCTTTACCCCAACCGCACTGGTGGGCATTTACCTGTCTCGCTTCCAACGCCCCCCCCAAAACGAAGACATCACCTATGTACGCATGGCTTTTTGCGGCGAACTGGGCGATCTTCAGCCAAACTTGAAGCTGGATGAAGGCATTGTGCGCACCCTGTGGATGACGCCCGAGGAGGTGCGTGCCAGCGCAGACAGACACCGCAGCCCACTGGTGTTGCGCTGCATCGAAGACCATTTGGCAGGACAACGCTTTCCGTTGGCAGTGATCTACACAGACCCTGCCGTGGCCGATTTGCCGCCACTGAATTGATGAGCACCTGGTCCACCGAAGCCCTGTGGCTGCTCACGGGCTCAGCCGCTTTTGCCGCTGGCGTGCTCAATGCGATTGCCGGAGGAGGCAGCTTTTTGACCTTTCCAGCATTGGTGTTTGCGGGGGTCCCCTCTCTTCAGGCCAATGCGACCAGCGCCATGGCGGTGAGCCCAGGCTACCTGGGCAGCACACTGGGCTTTCGAGCCGAACTGCAAGCCTTACCAAGGGTCGTGGTCCAACGCGAAGTCGCTGTGGCCTCTGTGGGTGGCCTGATCGGTGCCGCCTTGCTGTTGCTCACCCCAGCACGGGTATTTTCGGGGCTGGTACCTTGGTTGTTGCTTCTGGCCACAGGGCTGTTTGCCGCTGGCCCATGGTTGGCCGGGTGCAATGCAGGTCAAGGCTATACGGCCTGGCGACTGCCCGGCCTGATGGGTGTGGCCATTTACGGTGGGTACTTCAATGGTGGCTTGGGCATTTTGTTGATGGCGCTTTACACACTGACAGGTGAGCATCGGATGAACACGGTCAACGCACTCAAAAACCTCAATTCCTTTGTGCTCTCACTGCTGTCGGTGGTGGCCTTTGCGGTGGCTGAGGCCATCGTCTGGCATCAAGCCCTTTGGATGATGGGCATGGCCACAGCAGGCGGCTGGATCGGCGCACGAGTGGCCAAAAACATGCCTGTGAACTGGATTCGTTGGGGCGTCATTGGCACCGGCCTGGTGATGAGTGGCGTGTTTTTCTCGCGTGCTTGAAGCACCTATTTGTGAAGGCCGCATGCCGCGATGCACTTAAGGCAAGGAAGGTTTTTGACCCGCAGCCACTTGATCCATCAAGGCCTCTTCTGCAAATACTTTCGCAACATAACCACCATCTTCTGACAGGGCGTACCCCCCCAAGTAGAACTTGAGTCCATCCTCAAGGGAGCCCTCTCGCATCTTGACCGCATCCGACAACACTGCCACACCCACGCGCATGTTGGCAATCGGATCAAAGGCAGCCAAACGCCCGCCATAGGCCTCATACCGCTTCACATGGATGTCGGTCATCACTTGCATCAATCCCTGTGCGCCTGCCTGACTTTGCACATAGGGGTGGAAATTGGACTCGATGGCCATGACCGCCAAAATAAAATGAGGGGCCAGCTTGGTTTTCTTGGACAACACATGCGCCTCAACCACCAAAGCGGCCAAAGGCTCTGGCGCGACCTTGTACTTGCGTCCGAGCCACTGTGCCACAGCAGCCTGAGACGGGGGTAAATCGTGCAGACTCACAGCCGTCGCCCGCTCGGCCGTGTTTTCGGGCAACCAAGACAGCAAGACCTGTCGGTCACGCAGCCAGTTGAAAACTTCGTTTTCTGCTTTATGAAGCCATTGGGGCTGCAGCCACAAGGCCAAAATCAAACCAACCGCCCCCAAGCCCACCATGGCCAAACCACTGTGGGTGATGATGAACAGGCCATGCGCAACATCGCGCAGGAATGTTCTGAAGTGTTGGCACCAAGTGCAGCTTGCGTTCATGAATTTGGACCGACCTTGATTATAAATTTTTAACCTTTTCAGACACCGTGGGCAGTCACGGGATAATTGAGGCATGTCCCAACTCCCTCGTGTGGTCGTCGGCCTGTCCGGCGGCGTCGATTCAGCTGTCACGGCCTATTTGCTCAAGCAACAAGGCTATGACGTCATTGGCATCTTCATGAAAAATTGGGAAGATGACGATGACAGCGAACATTGCTCTTCCAATATCGACTTTGTTGATGCCGCTGCCGTGGCCGATGTACTGGGCATCGAGATCGAACACGTCAATTTTGCGGCCGATTACAAAGACCGTGTTTTTTCAGAGTTTCTGCGCGAATACCAAGCTGGCCGCACACCCAACCCTGACATCCTGTGCAACGCCGAAATCAAGTTCAAGTCGTTCCTGGACCACGCCATGCGCTTAGGGGCCGAAAAAATCGCCACCGGCCACTATTGCCGAGTACGGTTGAATGAACAAACAGGCCACCACGAACTGCTCAAGGGTGTGGACCCGAGCAAAGACCAAAGCTACTTTTTGCACCGTCTGAACCAGACACAGCTGTCCAAAACCCTGTTTCCAGTGGGTGAACTGCACAAAACCGAGGTGCGCCGCATTGCCGAAGAGATCGGCCTGCCCAACGCCAGAAAAAAAGACTCGACCGGCATCTGTTTTATTGGCGAACGACCCTTCCGCGAGTTTTTGAACCGCTACATCAGCAAAGAACCCGGTCCGATCAAGGACCCCACAGGCCGCACCATCGGCCAGCATGTGGGCCTGAGCTTTTACACCTTGGGCCAGCGCCAGGGTTTGGGCATTGGCGGCATCAAAACCAAGGGTGCGCAGCGCGGTGGTGGTGAGCACACGCCTTGGTTTGTGGCCCGCAAAGACATCCCCAACAACACCTTGTGGGTGGTGCAAGGCCATGACCACCCTTGGCTGCTGTCGCCCATGCTGCAAGCCACCGATGTGAGCTGGTGTTCGGGCATGGCCCCGGTGCCGGGTGCTTATGCCGCCAAAACCCGCTACCGGCAAACCGATGCGTCTTGCAGCTTGCTAGCGCTCAGCCTGCCCGATGGCCAGGCAGGGTTTGATCTGTCATTCAGCGATCCCCAATGGGCGGTCACACCCGGCCAAAGCGCTGTGCTGTATGACGGCGAGGTGTGTTTGGGCGGCGGCGTGATCCAGTCGGCCAGCGCCTGCCCCTGACGGCCTGAGCCATTTATTCTCCGCCCAAGCCCAACCGGTTGGGCTGGCGCTTTTCGATGGCAAAGCGCAACAAGGCGGCCGTGCGAAAAATACCGTGCGCAAACTTGCCATACGGCAAGGTCAAGAACAAAGCCATCACCGCGCCCAGGTGCAGCGCCAACATCAAAGGCATGGCCGCCGTTGGGCCCATCAGC
>CAYRBW010000041.1:0-9187 GCA_964422575.1 uncultured Limnohabitans sp. | reverse complement strand
GTCCATGGGTTTTTGCGCCGCGTCACCATGGTCCGGATGGCGGCTCAGGTTCAAGCGCCACAAACCAGCCGTACCCACCGCCAAGCTCACCCCACCAATGACGCCGAGCAGCTTGGGCAAGGTCGTCAAATCGTAAGGCGCGGGCCAACCCAGCACATAGTGGTACAGCGTGGCCACGCTGGTGGCGGCAAAGCACAGCATGAAACCGTAAAACGTCAAGTGGTGGTAGCGCCTGCGGGCGTGCGTCCAAGCATCGTCTTCGTTGTGGCAACCTTCGCCGTGACCGCCGTCCAAGTACTTCAGGCGCAAGGCGGCGTGTGCGGCCTCAGCGGCAGCAGGTGAGGTCAAATGGGCCCCACTGGTAGCGGGTGTCACATCGCGCCAAAAACGCCGCACACCCAGCGCCAGCGCCAGCGCCGCAAAGACAAAAATCGGCGCGAACAGGCTGACCATCAGGTTGTGTGGGAACACCGCATAAAAACCACCCGCCACAGGAGTGGACCACAGCGTGCCCTGACGCAGCATGGCCAGTGCCAAAAACAGCGCCAAGCCGAACGCCAAGGCCACCGACAAGGTCAGGCCGTTGCGTTGGTAAAGGTCGCCCAAGGCGGGCGGCCAGGCGTAGTCGGCATAGGTCTGGCCGCGCACCTGAGCCATGGCTTTGGGCACGTTGATGGCAAAGTCGTGCGGCGGCGCGTACTGGCAAGCGTGCAAGCAAGCGCCGCAGTTGTGGCACAAGTTGGCCAGGTAATGGATGTCGGCCTTGCCAAACTCCAGCCGCCGGGTCATGGCCGGAAACACGGCACAAAAACCTTCGCAGTAGCGACAGCCGTTGCAAATTTGCATTTGGCGGGCCACTTCGGCTTCCGGCATGGTCATCTCGCCACGCGCCAGCGCTCGGGCATCTCGGGTCAGGGCTTCAAGCGTTTGCATGGCCTGCCCCCTCCTTTTGCGCTTGAGCAACTTTGGCCGCCTGCTCGCCCGCGATGCGGCCAAAGGCCGTGCCAATGGTCATGCCCACCCCAGCGGTGTAACCCTTGCCCAGCACATTGCCCGCCATCATCTCGCCCGCCACAAACAAATTGGGGCTGGGCTGATTGTTGAATCGCACAGCCGTGGTGTCATCGGTTTTGAGGCCCAGGTAGGTGAAGGTGACGCCAGGCCGCACTGCATAGGCGTAATAGGGCGCGGTGTCCAACGGCCTGGCCCAGTGGGTTTTGGCGGGGCTCACGCCCTCGGTGTGGCAATCGTCTAGCGCCGTGTGGTCAAAGGTGCCCTCGCGGCAGGCCGCGTTGTAGTTGTTGAGCGTCTGCATGAAGGTCGCCTCATCCAGGCCCAACTTGTGGGCCAGCTCGGGCAAACTGTCCGCCTGCGTGCCTTCAAAAACAGGGGGCATGAAGCGGCCTACCGCCTTGGCGTCGGTGATGGAGTAGGCCATCTGCCCCGGCTGCTGCGCCACCAAACGGCCCCAGATCGCATAGCGCTTGGGCCAGAAATCTTCGCCCTCGTCGTAAAAACGACGGGCTTCGCGGTTGACCACCACGCCCAAAGACACACAGTCGATGCGCGTGCAAATGCCGCCGTCGTACAACGGTGCACGGGCGTCGATGGCCACCATGTGGGCTTGGGTCGGGTCGCCGATGCGGTCGGCCCCTTGGACCAGCATGTGCTTGAGCAGCACACCTTGGTTGAAGCGGGTGCCGCGAATCAAAAACTGATCGGCCGGGTATTCACCCCGCTCGTTCTGGCCCCAAGCTTCGCGCAGCCACTCACGGTTGGACTCAAAGCCGCCGGCCGCCAACACACAAGTGCGGGCGGTCACGCGTTCGCGTCGCACGCTGCCATCGGGCAGTTTGTGCATGACGGACGCGGCCACAAAACGGCCCTGGTCCAGTTCCACCGCATCGACTTCGGCGTTGTACTGGATCTGCACCCCCAGTTTTTCAGCGCTGCGGTAATAGGCATTGACCAGCGCCTTGCCCCCACCCATGAAAAACGCGTTCGTGCGGGCGGTGTGCAAAGCCCCGGACAGCGAAGGCTGAAAGCGCACGCCGTGCTTGACCATCCAGGGTCGGCAAGTGGCCGAGTGGCGAATCACCAGACGGGCCAGGTGCTCGTCGGTCAAACCGCTTGTGACCTTGAGCAGGTCTTGCCAGAACTCTTCTTCTGGGTAGGCATCGACCAGCACGTCTTGGGGGGTGTCGTGCATGCAGCGCAAATTGCGGGTGTGGCCCGAATTGCCGCCACGCCATTCACGCGGTGCCGACTCCAGCAGCATCACACTGGCCCCCGCCTCGCGGGCCATCAAGGCTGCGCACAGGGCTGCGTTGCCACCGCCAATCACCAAAACATCCAAGCCCATGCCCACTCCCGTCCGTGTGAAGGCTCAATCAGGCTTGATGCCTGCGCGTTTGACGATGTCGCTCCAGATGCGCTGCTCGTTCTTGATGAACGCCGCGTACTCGCTGGAAGGCCCACCCCCGCCCACCGCGTTGTCGGTAGCAAAGCGTTCGGTCACCGCGCTCGATTTGAGGGCTTTGAGCGACTCTTCTTGCAAACGCTTAACGATTTCGGGCGACGTGCCTGCGGGCACATGGATGCCGTACCACTGCGAGGTTTCAAACTCTTTGAAGCCCAGCTCGGCCACGGTGGGCACATCGGGCATGGCCGCAATGCGCTGCTGCGTGCCCACGGCAATCGGGCGCAGCTTGCCGCTGCGAATTTGTGCACCCAAGGCGGGCATGCCTGCGGACGACGCCTGCGTGCGCCCCGCCAGCAAGTCGGTCAACTGTGGGCCGGTACCACGGTAAGGGATGTGCGTGATGTACATGCCCGTGACCAGCTTGAGGTATTCCATCGCCAGATGGCCCGCGCTGGCATTGCCTGCAGAGCCGTAGTTGAGCTTGCCCGGATTGGCCTTGGCGTAGTCCACAAACTCTTTGAAGTTTTTGGCCGGCACGTCGGGGTGGATGACGAACACATTAGGCACTTTGGCCAGCAAGGTGACGGGCACAAAATCCTTGTTCACATCGTAAGGCTGGTTTTTGAGCATGTAGGGGTTCACCGCCATGGTGCCCACATGCGTGAGGATGAGGGTGTGCCCATCGGGCGCGGCCTTGGCCACCTCTTGCATGGCGGTCACGCCGGCACCCCCGGGCTTGTTTTCCACGTAAACGCTTTGCCCAAGTTGCTTGGTCAGCTCGGCCGCCACCGAGCGGGCCACGATCTCGCTGGTGCCCCCTGGTGCAAACGGCACCACGAAACGGATGGCCTTGCTGGGCCAAGGTGCGCTTTGTGCCTGGGCCCAAGCAGGCCAGGCGCACAAGGCCAGGACCGACAAGCCAGCGTTGAGTGCCCAACGGCGGGGTGTGTTGTTCATGAATGTGTCCTTTGATTGTTGAAAAATCAGAATGTGTCAGACAGCGGATGTCTTTAGAACTGGTACTTACGCAGCCCCCCGTCGACCGGAATGACCGCCCCTGTGATGTAGCTGGCCAAGGGCGATGCCAAGAAAGTGACCAAATTGGCCATGTCTTCGGGCTCGCCGTAACGGCCCATCGGAATCTCGTTGTCACACTGCCACTGGCGGTATTCAGGGGTGTAATTGCGAAAAATCTGCTCGGAGTGGATGCGGCCAGGCGGCACGCAGTTCACCGTGATGCCATGCTTTCCCACCATGCGCGACAGGCCCTTGGCCCAGCTGTGCATGCCCGCCTTGGCGCAAAACGCACCGTTGGTGTGCTCGGGCTCGCTCTTACCGGTGATGTTGATGATGCGGCCCCAGTTGCGCGCAATCATTTGGTCAATCAAGGCGTCGGCCACTTGACGTGGGCGGTGAAAGTTCAAGGTGATGGCCTCTTGCCAGGCTTCTTCGCTCACATGCAAGTCCTTGAAACTGCGCGAGCCCCCGGCGTTGTTCACCAAAATGTCCACGGTGCCCAAACCAACCAGGGCTGCATCGGCGAGGCGTTTGGCCGCGTCTTCGGCGTACAGGTCCGACTCGATGATCACCGGCGCATGGCCGCCTGCGGCCACGATCTCGGCGGCCAACTCTTGAAGTTTGTCCACGCGCCGCGCTGACACCGCCACACGCACGCCCTCTGCCGCCAAGGCTTTGGCAATCCCGCGACCAATGCCCACACTGGCACCCGTGACCAAGGCGGTTTTGTTGTTGAGCTGCAAGTCCATGGCGTGTCTCCTTTTGTGTGTAAAACCGCCACTTTAGGGACAGGCCTACAAGCCGTGCAGGCCTTTTGGAACATAGGGTCATCACTTTTTGTGATGTCCAGAAAAACCCGCTAGACGACGGAGCTGATGGCCGCACCCAACCAGGCGCCGCCTTGCACCAAGGCACGGGCGCAATCGGCCAAGACCACGCGGGTGGCCAGTGCAGCGGGCGACAACTCGTCATCAGACAGACCGCACAACAAGTTCACCCGCTGCACTTGGTGGTCGGTGATGCGAGCCATGTACAAATGGTCACGTTCTGACCCCATGCGCGAGACCGCCGCCCAAGGCTGCAAGGTGCCCCCCAAGCCCGACTTGACCGCATCCATGAGCATGGCCAAAGAATCGATCTCAAGCGTAACCTGCGGCGTGACGTTGGCTCGGGCAAATGCGGCATTGAGTGTGCTGCGCAAACCATGCGGCCCCGTGGGCAAGATCAAGGGCTCTTGCGCCAAATCGGTCATGCACAAGCTTTGCGGGGCTTTGGCCGGGCGCGTTGACCGCGCCGCGATCAAGAAAATGTCTTCCTCGATCAAAGGCCACACACTCCAGCGGCGGGCAGTTTGCAGGTGCTGACTGGCGCGGATGGGTGAGTCAAACAACACCGCCAAATCAAGCTGCCGCGCATTGAGCATGCCCGACAAATGACCCGACAGGCTCTCCACCATGTGCAGACGCACATCCGGGTAGCGCTCGCGCATGGCCCGCATCAAGGGCAAACCCAGCACTGCCGCCGTGGTAGGTGCCAGACCCACGCTCACCGTTCCCGTCAGACGAGCCTGCTGGGCCGAGCGCACCGCCTGCTCGGCGTGGCGCAAAGTGAGTTGGGCTTCCCGAAAAAAGGCCACACCGGCTTCGGTGGGCGTCACGCCTTGGGGGGTACGCTGCAACAGGCGGGTGCACAACTCACCCTCCAAGCGCGTGATCTGCTGGCTCAGCGCCGACTGCACCAGGTCCAGGTCGAGCGCCGCGCGGCTGATACTGCCGACCTCAACCACCTTCACAAAATAACGCAGCTGCCGCAGCTCCATGGCTCAGTGTTCCGCTTGGTGCAATTTCTCATGGATGCGTTGCACGGCCTTCCACACGCCCCAAAACACCAGCGGCACCAAGGCACCCACGGCCACCTCGGGCTGAAACGGCATGCCCGCCGCCTTCAAGGCCTTGGCCACATACAGCAAGAGGCTGATCACGTAATAAGAAATGGCCGCAATTGACAGACCTTCGACCGTGCTTTGCAAGCGCAGCTGCAAGGCTTGTCCTTTGGTCAGCTTTTCCAGCAGCACCTGGTTTTGGGCTTCGGTGGCAATGTCCACCCGTGTGCGCAGCAAGGCGCTGGTGCGCGACACGCGCTCAGACAAAGACGTCAACCGTTGCGCCGTGGCTGCCACGGTGGCCATGGCGGGTGACAAACGTCGCTGCATGAATTCACCGACCGTTTGGGTGCCTGCAATGGGCCGTTCGCGCAACTCGGCAATGCGCTGGCTCACCAAGGTGTCATAAGCCCGAGTGGCCGAAAACCGGTAACCGTGTTCCGCTGTGGCCCGCTCAATGCGGGCAGCCAAAGACACCAACACGTCCAGCAAGGCCTGATCGCTTTCACCTTTTCGCTCCAGACGGGCCGTGATGTCGGCCAATTGGGCCTCGGCCCCCGACAAAACAGGGGACAAGGTCTTGGCCAGCGGCAAACCACGCAAAGCCATCAGGCGATAGGTTTCCAGCTCCAGCAAGCGCTGCGAAATACGCCCGGCTCGTGCCTCGCTGGTGTCGGCAGGTGCCAGCACCAGCATGCGCTCAAACCCATCGGAGCCGATGCGAAAATGGGTGAGCACGCAGGAATGCGGCAAGCCTTCTGTGGTGTTGCCCATGCGCGAACCCACCACCACCCCATCATCCAGCCAATTCTGCGCGTTCACAACGATGTCGGGCGCATTCATATCAGCGGCCAACATGCCCAAATGGATGGCTGCCACGGTTTTGCCCGGAATGTCGCGCAGCCAATCCGTTCCGACCACCACCTGCGATGCCAACTCGGGCGAAGTTGCACCCCAAAAAGCATGGGTGGGCAAGGCCTGAACGATCGAATAGCGGGTGAACTCCGTGTGTCGTTCCCATTTGACAGTGAAGCCATCACACCGCAAACGCAGGAAGTTGCCATTCAGCTGCTCTGCCGCCAAGTCGGCATGGCCCGGCAATGCCCTCAGGTGCAGCCACTCCTGCTGACGGTCCACACCGTCATTGAGCACAGCAACATAAACAATCAGGGCTGGCAAACGCACACGAGCCGAGGGCCTGGCATGCACTTCATTGTGGAGTTGGCGTCGTTGATCGTCGTCCAACGGCAGGTAACGGGCGTTCAATTCGTTCATACCGCCATTGTGAAGGCATCTGAGGTGCAGGTCTGACCATTGCAAATCACCAAGAAAAAAGCCCACGGCACAAATGCGGTGGGCTTTGCTCGGACCTCTCGGTCTGGTTCAAAACGGAATATCGTCGTCCATGTCGTCAAAACTACTGGCTGCTGGCTTGGGCGCAGCGGCTGGACGCTGCGCAGGCGCTGCTGCCGGTGGGCGAGCTGCCGGAGCCGACTGGCGCGGGGCATAAGCGCCGCCACCGCCGTCATCGGACGGGCCACCCATGCCTTGACGGGTACCCAGCATCTGCATGGTTTCGCCACGAATTTCGGTGGCAAATTTCTCGATGCCGTCTTTGTCGGTGTATTTGCGGGTGCGCAGGCTGCCTTCCACGTAGACTTGGCTGCCTTTTTTCAGGTACTGACCCGCGATCTCAGCCAATTTGCCAAAAAAGCTGATGCGGTGCCATTCGGTGGCTTCCTTCATCTCGCCGGTCGTTTTGTCTTTGTAGCGGTCAGTGGTGGCCACGTTGATGTTGCTCACGGCGTCGCCAGAGGGCAAATAACGGGTTTCGGGATCGCGGCCCAAATTGCCGACGATGATGACTTTGTTGACGGATGCCATGAAAACTCCTCAATGAGACCTGGATTATGCGGCTTTTATGCGACAGACTGAACAGCGGCTGTGCGCCCTGGCGTCTGCATGGGCCAGGCCACCAGCCACCACACCAACATGGCCGTCGCACAGCACAAAAACAGCACGGGACTGCCATAAGCCTTAACCAGCCAACCGCCCAACCAACCGCCCACAAAAAAGCCCAGCGACTGCAAGGTGTTGTACACGCCCATGGCGGTCCCCCGCACCTCAGCCGGTGCAAGCCGGGAGACCAAACTGGGCTGGGTCGCTTCCAACACGTTGAACCCGCAGAAAAACGCAAACATCAAGCCTGCCAAAGGCCACAAATGGGCTGTGCCCGCAGACTGCACAAACAGGCCGACCTGCACCGATGCAATCAACGCAATGGCCAGCAAAAAAACTTTCTTAAGATGTCCGCGCCGCTCCATGACGAAAACGCCGCCCATGAGCAAAAACGAACCTAAAACCGCCGGTAAATAGACCTGCCAGTGATCTGCCTTGGGCGAGCCCGCCTGCACCAACATGGCGGGCACCGCCACCCACATGGCCAATTGCACGGCATGCAACACAAACACCCCGAAATTCAGCCGCAGCAAACCCGCATGACCCAGCACCATCTTGAGGCTACCCCGGCCTTTGGCCACGACCGGTGCCGCCGCAGGCACCGCCCAAACCACCACCCCCACGCCCAGCAAAGCCAACACACCTGTGAGCCAGAACAGACCCGACAAGCCAATGGCCCCTGTCAACACGGGGGCCACCACCAAAGACAAGGCGAACATCAAACCAATACTGGCCCCCACCAAGGCCATGGCTTTGGTGCGAACCTCATCGCGGGTCAAATCGGCCAACAAAGCCGTGACGGCAGCAGACACAGCCCCCGCGCCTTGCAAACTGCGGCCCAGCAGCAAACCCATCAGATCGGTGGCACCTGCAGCCCAAAAACTGCCCAGCGCAAAAATGATCAGGCCCAACACGATCACCCGCTTACGGCCAAAACGGTCTGAGGCCATGCCAAAAGGCAACTGCAACAAGCCTTGTGTTAAGCCATAAATGCCCATGGCCAAACCCAACAAGGCCGGATCATCACCGCCCGGGTATTTGCGCGCCTCCAGAGCGAAAACGGGCAAGACCAAAAACAAGCCCAACATGCGCAGCGCAAAAATACCGGCCAACGAGGCGCTGGCACGTCGCTCCAGCGGCGTCATGGCGACAGACAAAGGGGCAGATTGTTTTTCAGAGGTTTCAGACACGCGCAGCAGCCAAGGACAATGGTTCAGGGAAAAGGGTGATTCTCCCTGATTGGCCACCCCCGGTGCCGATAACAGCCCCGACGGGGATAATCAAAGGTTTTGCTGATCTGGCCACCCACCGTGAAACTTGCTGACTCCCCTCCCTTGCCCGAAGAACCCGAACCATCGCGGTATCTGGCCTCAGCGCTGCGGCAAACCCACATCAGCGTGCGCGGCGCCCGTACGCACAACCTGAAAAACATCGACCTCGACATCCCACGCAACCAGCTGGTGGTGATCACCGGGCTGTCGGGCTCAGGCAAATCGAGCCTGGCCTTTGACACGCTGTACGCCGAAGGCCAGCGCCGCTATGTGGAAAGCCTGTCGGCCTATGCCCGGCAATTTTTGCAACTGATGGACAAGCCCGATGTGGATTTGATCGAGGGCCTGTCGCCTGCGATTTCGATTGAGCAAAAGGCTACCAGCCACAACCCGCGCTCGACTGTAGGCACCGTGACCGAGATCCACGACTACCTGCGCCTGCTGTTTGCCCGCACTGGCACACCCTATTGCCCCGACCACAAGCTGCCACTGCAGGCACAAACCGTGAGCCAGATGGTGGACACCGTTCTAGCCCTACCCGAAGACACCAAGCTGATGATCCTCGCGCCCATTGCCCGCGAGAAAAAAGGCGAGTTTGAGAAAGTCTTCGAGCAGATGCAGGCGCTGGGCTATGTG